>CALDOH010000051.1 GCA_937912185.1 uncultured bacterium
GGATTATTTGGGATAGTTCTGCTTTATACCACGACACAGTCTATTATTTAAATCACATCTATCCTATCCGTAGCCTAGGACTATCAGCCTATTGGGTCAAGTTGGGGATAGTCCAAAGTCCCTTTGAATATCACCCATTTTGGATTTACCAAATGATATTTTTATTACTGGCCGTCCCTCCACTAATAAAAAAACAATTCAAAAATAACGATTTACATCATATCTATCTGGCCGGAACAATTATAATGGCTGGTATTTACTTTTTTTACCGCTATTTTACTTCTAGCCAGCTAATATTAGTAATTCAAAACTTCTTAAGTGCCTTATTTATATAATTACCCACTGCTTCTGGTGGGTTTTTTGATATCTCTATGATATAATAACAACGTAATCGTCCATTGCTAAATCTTTGAGTGATTCTTATAGACAACTAAAGCGTGCCAAGAGGTACATAAAGTCATAACTAAAAAATAGTTGTTATAAAAATAGACTCAAAGAGCCAAACAACTAAATATAAAAAAATACATGGAAGTTTTTTGAATCTCGTCGACATTGGGGCCGGCGAGATTTTTTTTGTTAAAACCCTAAGCAAAGTCGAAGGGTTAGAAACGATTTTTGGTAATAAACATGGAATCACCAAAAGAAAAAAATCGATACTTTAAAACTATGGCTTTTTTATAGGCCTTGAGGATAAATTCTCTGCCAGCTAAAGATGATATCATAAATAAAAGTGAGCTCTTGGGTAAATGAAAGTTAGTAATCATCTCATCAACAAATCGCCAGCTATAGCCTGGATAAATATAAATATCTACCCACTTAGAACCAGATTTTAATTTGCCATTTTTTTCTGCAAAGGCTTCCAAGGTCCTGGCGCTGGTAGTACCAACAGCAATAATATTTTTGCCTTGGCTTTTTAATTTATTTAAATTGTCAGCCGTACGCTTATCAATACTAGCCCACTCATGATGAATCTGGTGCTTTTTTATATCCTCCACTTCTACTGGAGTAAAAGTACCCAAAGACACATGAAGAGTTACCCTAAAGATCTTGATACCCTTTTTATCTAATTTATTTAAAACCTGCCTAGTAAAATGTAAGCCAGCTGTTGGTGCCGCCGCTGAACCACGCTCCTTAGCATAAACAGTTTGATAATCTGTCTTTATTTTTTGGCTATCCTTGGTTTTGATATATGGCGGAATTGGCGTATGACCAATAGCATCAATTATTTTATCCAAAACTTTACCTGACTTATTAAAGCTAACCTCCTTGGTTTTGCCATTGATATCTTTTGTAATTTTGGCTTCCAATTCTTTGGCAAAATAAACAACATCACCAATCTTTAAATTACGACCACCAATCATAGCCTGCCAATTTTTATCAGACACTTTCTCTGCTAGCAAAACCTCAACTTTACCACCGCTAGATTTCTTGCCCAAAAGACGAGCCGGAAAAACCTTGGTCTCATTGACTACCAAAACATCATTATCGTTCAAATAATCCACCAAATCATAAAAATGCTTATGAGCTACCTTTTTGGCGGCCATATCCAAAACCATCAACCGGGAATGATCCCGGG
>CALDOH010000052.1 GCA_937912185.1 uncultured bacterium
TTTTGCAAAGCATACGGCAAAAGTAGTATTGGTTTTTACCTAGGAATGTTGATTTTATCCTTTATCTTTTATCCAATATTGGCTTTTACTGATACTCAATATCTTGGTCCAGGCGGTAAGCAAGCTCCAACGCCAGAAAATCCAAATCAGCCACCTCCACCACCAATACCGCAAAGTCCAAATACATTATAAGTATAAAAAGCTCTCAAAGAGAGCTTTTTTGGTACTAGAAATAAATAGATTATGGAATAAAGACTTTATTTAGTCAACCTTGATATTTAGGGGTTTATTAGGTATAATTTCTGTATTAAATACTATTAAACACATTAGTTTATATGGAAGAACAGAGAACTATTGAGAAGGTTGTAAATCTGGCCAAACGGAGGGGTTTTATTTTCCCTTCATCAGAGATTTATGGTGGTCTTAGTGCTGCTTATGACTATGGTCCTTTGGGTGTAGAGCTTAAAAATAATATAAAAAAGGCTTGGTGGAAGATGTTTGTTACAGACCGAATGGATATGGTAGGTCTAGATGCTTCTATTATTATGCATCCCAAGGTTTGGGAAGCCTCTGGTCATGTAGATAATTTTTCTGATCCTTTGGTAGACTGTAAAAAATGTCACAAAAGATTTCGTTATGATCATCTTTTAGAAGATAATTCTATTGAGCCAAAACACGACAAGGCCAAAGTGGTTGATCCCAAAGAATTGGCTTGCCCAGAGTGCGGTGGTGAGCTGACGGATGTCAAACAATTTAACATGATGTTTAAGACTTTTATGGGTCCAGTTGAAGATAGTGCTTCAGCGGTCTACCTACGACCAGAAACAGCTGGTGGTATTTTTGTTAATTTTAAAAATGTAGTTGATACACAGAGAGTGCGCCTACCTTTTGGTATTGCTCAGATCGGCAAAGCCTTTAGAAATGAAATTACTACTGAGAACTTTATATTTCGTACTAGAGAATTTGAGCAAATGGAAGTTGAGTATTTTGTAAATCCCAAAGACTGGGAAAAACATTTTGATGATTGGCTCAATGTAATGAGAGATTGGTGTGGTTTCCTTGGTTTGAAAAAAGACAATCTAGTAGAAGTCGATATTGCGGAAAAGGATAGAGCTTTTTATTCTAAGCGAACTATTGATTTTGAATACAAATTTCCTTTTGGTCAAAAAGAGCTTTTTGGTTTAGCCTATCGGACCGACTATGATTTAACCCAGCATGAAAAGTTTTCTGGTCAAGATTTGAAGTATACTGATCCGGTGACCAAAGAAAAATTTATTCCTCATGTGATTGAACCATCCCTAGGACTTGATCGAGGCTTATTGGCTACTTTGATAGCGGCTTATACTGAGATTGATGGTGGTCGTAGCACTACTACCACGGCTATCAAAGATATGGAAATAGTTTTGAAATTACCATATCAACTGGCACCAATTAAAGTGGCGGTGTTGCCATTGTCCAAAAAAGAACCATTGGCAAAATTATCTCAAGAAATTTTGATGAAGCTAAAAAAGAATTTTGTTTGTGTTTATGATGAGACTGCTAGTATTGGCAAGCGCTATCGTAGACAAGATGAAATTGGTACACCATATTGCCTGACAGTTGATTTTGATAGTTTGGAAGACAAACAAGTAACAGTACGTGATCGTGATACTATGGTTCAAGAGCGCAT
>CALDOH010000053.1 GCA_937912185.1 uncultured bacterium
CATATATGATTATTAAATACCTTCGTAGAGTTTAATGCTGTCACCTTTTTTCAAAGTAACTACAGCTTTCTTAATAGCTTTAGTGCTACCAAAGCGACGACCAAAGCGAACTGCTTTGCCACGTTGGTTTAAAATATTTACTGCTTCTGGTAATACACCATAAATCTCTAAAACAGCTTTTTTTACTTCAACCTTATTGGTGTCAGAAGCTACCTCAAAAACATATTTGTTTTGTGAAGTACCAATGGTAGCTTTCTCAGAAATAATTGGTTTTATCAAAACACGATAAGCGTTGGCTGATTTAGATTTGAAACCTTCTTTTTTAGTAACAGCTTTCTTGCTTACCTTTTTAACAACTTTAACTGGTTTTTCATCTACCTTTACTTCCTTGCTCTGACTGGTAGCAACTGGAGTAATTTTTTTGGCAACCTTAGGTTCAGCAGATTTTTTATCGTCTGCCTTCTTGTCATCAATTTGATTTTTCTTTCCAAATAAACCCATATATTATGAATAATGTTCTTTAACTTTATTTAACAAATCCTTGTTGATAAAAAGATATTCACTCTTTAAGATATCAAAAATATTTAAGCTACTATAACCAATAGTGTTTACTTTTGGTAAATTTCTAGAAGCTTGGACAATGTTTTCTTCTGCACCCTTAGTAACAATCAAAGTACTCTTGTCTTTGCTAGGAAACTTATCCAAGGCAGTCTTAAGCATTTTAGTTTTACCTTCAGGCATTTGATAGCTATCTACCAAAATCAATCTATCAGAGGCAGCCTTATCACTAAGCACCATGGACAAAACCTTTTTCTTGACCTTTTTATTTACCTTTACGGCAAAATTACGCATCTTGGTGGGTCCAAATGTAATACCACCACCGACCCAGATTGGAGAACGGATAGAACCATGACGAGCACGACCAGTGCCTTTTTGCGCCCAAGGTTTTTTACCACCACCACGAACCTCTGAACGGCCTTTGGTGTGAGCCAAAACTTCTCTGGCATTTTTCTGCTGAGCAACTACTACTTCCTGAATTAAATTTGGCTTTACTTCTACACCAAAGAATCCTGCGTCTAATTTTTCAACGCCGATTTCTTTGCCAGCAAAATCATATAATTTTATACTTATATCTGCCATAATTATTTCTTATCTTCTTTAGTCTCAGCCTTCGCTTCTTCAGCTTTTGGCTCCTCAGCCTTCGCTGGAGCTTCAGCTGACACGTCCTTTTTATCTTCCCTCGGCTGTAGGCCTACGGACGAAGCAACCTTTGCCTCTTCTTTTACTTCTTCTTTTGGTGTTTCTTCTTTAACTTCAACTGCTGGTTTTTTATCTTCTTTCTTAGGCTCTTCTTTTGACTCTACTTTCTTTTCAACAAAGGAAATTTCACCCGCAGCTAAAATGGTAACTAGAGCATTACGAGCACCTGGTACTGCACCTTTGATATAAAGCAAATTTTTGTCAGTATCAATTTTAATGAGTTCTAAATTATCAACAGTTACCCTATCACTACCCATACGTCCGCCCATACGAGTACCTTTAAATACTCTAGCGGCATCAGTAGCACCAATAGACCCAGGCATTCTCAATTGATCTTTATGACCATGACTAGCTGGAGAACCATGAAAACCGTGACGTTTAACTACACCCTGGAAACCCTTACCTTTTGAAGTGGCTGTAACTTTCAAATCATCACCAACCGCAAAGGTGCTAACGTCAAAAACTTTACCTTTGGCAAAAGCTTCGGTATTTTCCACTCTAAACTCTTTCAGGTATCTAAAGTTGCTTAAATCTTTTAAATGACCTGCCAGAGGTTTATTTATTTTTTTCTTGTTACCATAACCAACCTGAACGGCAGTATAGCCTTCTTTTTCCCCTTTGGTCTTAACGACAGTGCAGGGGCCAGCTTCTACTACAGTCACCGGGACTACTCTACCATCTTCGGCAAAGATCTGGGTCATGTGTACCTTTTTTCCTAAAATAAACTTGGCCATATTATTAATTATTTCTTTATCCCCGCTGTGCGGGATTACCCTTTTTAAATTATTATGTGGGTAAAAAAATCGCGACTCTGCTCTTAAAAAAACTTTTTCAGGACAAAATCGCGACCACTAGCCGAGGCTAGTAAAATCTTGATCAATTGTTGCTAAAATAATTTGCGACTTTTTGTCCTTGTTAAAACACCATATCTCCTTGGCACTTCCTGGCGTAGCTAGGGTTACACAAGCAAATAAGATATTTTGTTTACATTTTTATTTCCAAATCCACACCGGCTGGCAGATTAAGACTCTGTAGGGCGTCAATAGTCTGAGGAGTAGGGTTGATGATGTCTAAGAGTCTTTTGTGTATTCTCATCTCATACTGATCACGAGCATCTTTATGTACAAAAGTTGATCTCAAAACAGTAAACTTCTTCTTCTCAGTTGGAAGAGGAATTGGTCCAATTACTTCTGCACCAGTACGATCAACAGTCTCAATGATAGTCTTAGTAGACTGATCAATGATTTTGTGATCATAGGCCCGGATCTTGATTCTAATCCTTGACTGGATCTCTTCTTTAACTTCGTTAGCTTTAACAGGCATGAATTTATGTACGATTGTTAATTTACTTAAAATTTATATTATTTAACCCCGCCCTTCTTGCGAAGGGCGGGGAAATAATTTATTTTGTGATTTTTGTTACTACAGCAGCACCAACGGTTCTACCACCTTCACGAATGGCAAGCTTTGATTTTTCTTCCAAAGCAACTGGAGATATCAACTTGATCTTCAAGTTTACAGTGTCTCCCGGCATAACCATCTCAGTACCGTCTGGTAATTCAACTTCACCAGTTACGTCTGTAGTACGGATATAAAATTGTGGTTTATAACCTTTGAAGAATGGAGTATGACGTCCACCTTCTTCTTTGCCCAAGATATAAGCTTCAGCTTCAAATTCAGTATGAGGAGTAATTGAACCTGGTTTAGCCAAAACTTGACCACGTTCTACATCTTCTTTCTTAGTTCCACGAAGCAAGAGGCCAGCATTGTCGCCAGCTCTACCTTCTTCTAACTGTTTGTTAAACATCTCGATACCAGTAACAATGGTTTTAGTAGTGTCTTTAAGACCAACCATTTCAACCTCATCGTTTATTTTGATAACACCTCTCTCGATACGGCCAGTAACAACTGTGCCACGACCTTCGATTGAAAAGATGTCTTCGATAGGCATCAAGAATGCTTGTTCAATATCACGCTTTGGTTCTGGAATATATTCATCCAAAGCTTTAACAAGTTCCACGATACTGTCACCATCTTTGCCAGTTGGATCTTCAAGAGCCTTTAGAGCTGAACCTCTAATAATTGGAGTTTCATCTCCTGGGAACTCATATTTTTTAAGTAAATCTCTGATTTCTTCCTCAACTAGATCAACTAGTTCTGGATCATCAACTTGGTCCATCTTGTTCAAAAATACGATAATATATGGAACACCAACCTGACGAGCAAGCAAAATGTGCTCTCTAGTCTGAGGCATAGGGCCGTCGGCGGCTGATACTACCAAAATAGCACCATCCATCTGAGCGGCACCAGTGATCATATTTTTAACGTAGTCGGCATGACCTGGACAGTCAACGTGAGCATAATGACGTAAATCTGATTCATACTCTACGTGAGCTGTAGCAATAGTAATACCACGCTCTTTTTCTTCTGGTGCGTTGTCAATCTGATCAACGTCTTTTTGTTGAGCCACTCCACCCCTAGCTGATAATGTTTTCAAAATAGCGGCTGTCAATGTAGTTTTTCCATGATCAACATGACCAATAGTACCGACATTGATGTGTGGCTTATCTCTCTTAAAAACTTCTGCCATCTTTGACTATTCTCCTTACTGATAGCACCCCACGATTTGGGGGTTTTGTGATCCAACTATCTACGTAATTACTTATTAATTATTGTTTTTAAAACAAACCGATTATAGCACGGTTTTTTAATTTTGGCAAGCCTAATAGACCACTTAAGTCTATTTTAGTATAATTTAGCTAATATTGGCTAAATTACTAGTCTACAGGCTCAATATAATACTTATCCTCTCCGGAAGCACTTAGGTTTTCCACATTAAACTCTTCTGGAACTTTTTCTACCTTTAGCTCTTTAGGATCATCTTTTCTAATGCTATCTACCCTAAATTGCTCCAAATTATAATCTCCCAAATCTTCTTGAGAGGCCTTCCAAACTGCAATATCTCGATTTATTTTATCAAGTAATTGCTCTTCAGTCAGACTACCAACAGTTGAAGAATTATGTAGCAAACCCTCATATTCTTTGACAGTCATCACTACATAGGGCTCATGATTGTCACTAACAACAATCACTCTGTCTCCAGTTTTGGCAGCTAAGTCCAAAACATGGTCTATTTGCTTGTAATTTGCCATAAATTTTATGTTTAAAGTAGCCTTATTTTAAGCTAAATAATATGACTTGTCAAACAAATTTTGTGTATAAAATACCTACTTTTATTTGTTTTAAGCTATTGACAAGATATGAGTATATGTGATGTAATAATAAATTACTATCTCGAACCTTATATTTAGGCAGCATATTGTCTCAAAACTGGAGGGAAGGTCATGGAAAACAAAAAAAATGACAATACCAACTTCAGCAGTGCTATGCTCAAAAGAATGATCTATTGGGTCCGCGCTGGACTCGTTTCAGAACCGGAAGGAGTCTTTTTCGTAGCGAATCAGGTGCTTCTAAGCTTGGTCCGCGAACAAGACACCGTCGAATCTCTGGGGGCTAGCTTCCAAGAACTCACTGATCTGTGGAGCATTGCCAATAGATCAGCCGATGAAGCTGAGTGCCGCCGCCGACTAACCAACTATTATAAGCTAACAACGCTGAAAAGTGGTGGTGCAGTCGCCTAAAACACTGTTTGCCGTCTAATATCTTCGGATAAAGACGGCCTTTTTTTATTACCTTAACTACTCTTGACAAGATTAAGTATATGTGCTATAATATATATATTACATAAATGCTCTTCAAATCCACAAAACTCTTTTCCAAGGCACAAACTTGGAGGAATGAAAACAGGTAAGTGAGCTAGATTTTATTGGGCTCCCCTCAATAATTTCAGTATATTTATCTGGCTAAAGGTGGCTTATAGCCAAAACCTTAGCAAGTCACCTCCAAATTCGTGCCCTGGAAATGACTGAGACAAGTGTGATAGCAAGGAGGCCGAACTTGAAAAATCTGCAAATCGTGTTCCGCACACTGGCGGAAAACTTCACTCCCATATTCTCCATCTCCATCATCTTGGGAAGCTACGTCTTCCTCTACCTGCTCTGCACAAACCCCAACGCCGTACTGTAGCCCCCAATCCCCAACGAGGAGAATATCCATGAAGAAACTGATCAATTTCCTGCTGATGCTCATCGGCAACTACGACAGCCTCAGCGACGAGGACAAGCGGACCATGCAGGTCTACCCCTAGGGGGTTGCTCTGCTGCCCAAGCCCTCGCTAGCCCAACGTTCCAACGTTGGGCTTGCTTTTTATCTCAAAAATAAGATAAAATAAAAATAATATTGATCTTTGCACCCACTCCCCCGACCTAACCTTAGGAAGGAGTGGCCCAATGGGAGACGTAGTCAACACCAACCAAAACGTCGAAGCGCTCAAAGTGCTTATCCAACAAGTGCTTGATGGCACCATTGATCTAGCTGAGAGTATCGGCTTCATCATCCAAAGTGCCAAAAGGGCAATCGACGCCGGTGACACCACCTGGAACGAACTCGGTACTACCGAGGAACAACTCAAAAACAGAAAAGGAGAAGCCCGCCAATGATTCGTTCCTACGACTATCCCCCGTAACCATCTAGCAATAGGTGGTTTTTTATTCCTAGCAGCCGACAGGTTGCTAAAAATAAAAAATAAAATTATAATAAATCTTACGTTCTTTCAAGCTATCTCGGCAATAAATGAGGGAGCAAAAAAAGATGGAGCAAAAGCTCTACCCACTGGCCCAGCCAGGCTGCATGGAACAAGAAACCATCGACTTCCTTCAGGCCAATCCTGGCCAAATTTCCCTTCTCGAAGCCCTACTTCATCACCTACGTATACGCATCATAAAGCTCGGGGGTAATCCCGACCAGACCATAGCCGAAGAAGGCTAACAATCACCCTTCCTTTTATAGGAGGGTTTTTTATTTTATCAACTAGCATTGACAAATAAGGTGTTTTATATTATCATTCTTCTTTGTTAGCCCTGTACCTATAACCACAAACGCTCAAAGGAGTGAGCCTTGCACAAAAATTTTTCCCGACTGTCCCTTATGGAACTGCAAATTTTTGTCCAGCACTTGGATGAAAACGCGCACCCGGCCTATGTCTGGGCCATCCAGCAAGAATGCTATCACCAGGTTCGCCTAGGCACCCGCTGGTGTGATATCGGTATTCTCGAACTCGACCTAATGGTCCTCCTCCACGTCTGCCAACATCGGCACATGGTCCGTGAGGTCCAACAAGTCCTGGCTAAAAACCAATTCACCCCTCTCAACTACAACGACGCCGAGCGTTTGTCTGCTCTTTACAATGAATTTCAGCGCTACCCTGCTGAGTTCCGTGGCCTGCCCATCAGTATGGAATGTCTCCATATCATGATTGAGTTGGCCGCCTGCGGCTATGAGCATTCCTCTGATATCGAGGCCGTGGCCTAATACACTTCCATCACTTCGGTGATGGTTTTTTCTTTAAAACAAAAAACCCCACCTGATGGCGGGGTTTTTTTTAATATAAAATTTTAAGCTTGTTTTTTCATTATTTCCTCAGCAACGTTACGAGGCACTTGGTCATAGCGAGAAAATTCCATAGAATAGCTAGCTCGACCCTGAGTCATTGAACGGAGAGCAGTGGCATAACCAAACATTTCTGCCAAAGGAACTTCAGCATCAATTACCTTGGCGCCAGCTCTATCACTCATCTTATTTACTTGTCCACGCTTTGAATTAAGATCACCAATAACATCTCCCATATATTGTTCAGGAGTAACTGCTTCTACTTTCATGACTGGCTCCAAAATAACTGGACTAGCGTCTCTGAAAGCAGCTTTGAAAGCCATAGAACCAGCGATTTTAAAAGCAGCCTCAGATGAATCTACATCATGGTATGAACCATCATAAACAGTAGCTTTAATGTCTTGGATTAAATAACCAGCTAAGATACCATTGGCCATCGTTTCTTTAACACCCTTTTCAATAGCTGGGACATATTCTTTTGGAACAACACCACCTTTGAGCTTATCTTCAAATTCAAACCCAGTGCCACGTTCCAATGGTTCAAGCTTAATCCAACAATGACCATATTGACCACGACCACCAGATTGTTTGACGTATTTACCTTCAGCTTCTGCAGAGGCAGTAATAGTTTCTTTGTAAGCAACTTGTGGAGCACCGACATTGGCTTCTACAGAAAACTCGCGTTTCATACGATCAATAATAATATCCAAATGAAGCTCACCCATACCGCCAATAATAGTTTGATTGGTTTCCTCATCACTTCTGACAGTAAAGGTTGGATCTTCTTCAACCAATTTGGCCAAAGCCATTCCCATTTTTTCTTGATCTTGTTTGGTTTTTGGTTCAACTGCTACAAAGATAACTGGATCAGGGAAGTCCATACTTTCCAAAATAACCTCTCTCTTTTCATCACAAAGAGTGTGACCAGTTGAAGTACTCTTCAAACCAACTACAGCTACAATATCACCAGCATATATTTCACTTAGCTCTTCACGAGAGTTAGCATGCATTCTAAGGATTCGACCAACTCTTTCTTTTTTTTCTGAATTGGCATTATAAACATAAGAACCTGCTTTCAGAACACCTGAATAGACACGAACGAAAGTAAGTTTACCAACATAAGGATCAGTCGCTACCTTAAAAGCCAATCCAACAAATGGATCTTCATCACTGACTTTGACAGTAATTTTATGTTCTTCATTTCTTGGTTCAGTACCTTCGATAGGTGGCAATTCAATTGGAGATGGCAAGTAAGCTACGATAGCGTCCAATAAAAATTGAACACCCTTATTCTTTAAAGCTGAGCCAACTAATACTGGTACTAACTTATTATCAATAACCGCTTTACGTAAAACTTTTTTCAAATCATTAATAGCTGGTTCTTCACCACCAAGATATTTTTCCAGCAAAGCTTCATCATTTTCTACAATGGCTTCAATAAGCTTGCCACGATATTCCTCTACCTTAGCCTTCATATCTTCAGGAATATCACGTTTTTCAAATTCTTTACCATCTTCATCTAAATAAAACCAAGCTTCACGTTCAATCAGGTTGATAATACCTTCAAAGGTTTCAGCAGCGCCAATAGGCAACTGAATTGGATGAGCAATCTTAGTCAATCTTTCGTGAATAGTATCCAAATCAAAATAAAAGTCTGCACCCATTCTATCCATTTTATTAACAAAGGCTAGTCTAGGAACATGATATTTATCAGCTTGGCGCCAAACAGTCTCTGACTGAGGTTCTACACCAGCTACACCATCAAAAACAATCACACCACCGTCTAGTACACGGAGAGATCTTTCTACTTCAACAGTAAAGTCAACGTGGCCTGGGGTATCGATAATATTGATATTAGCCTTACCACCACCCAACCAATCTGGTAAATCCCAAAAACAAGTAGTAGCAGCAGAAGTAATAGTAATACCACGTTCTTTTTCCTGCTCCATCCAGTCCATTTCAGCTTC
>CALDOH010000054.1 GCA_937912185.1 uncultured bacterium
CCTCTCAATTCTCCCCCTTAGTAAGGGGGAGATGTTTTTAGCAGAGCGAGAATATAGAGGGGGTGCTATAGTTGAAAAAAAATCATATTTTCAGTAAGATAGATCTATGAACCCAGTTAGAAATTCACACAATATTGTTTATATAATATAGTGAAAATATACATAATGGCGACTTGACTATTTTAATGGTCATTTAAGATAGGCTAACTAAAGCAAAAATAAGAGTTTAAATAGTATTTCATTATATCTAAATAACTAAATTTTTAACTGGGTGAATGATCTAGAAAAGTCAATTTTAAAAACACTAGCCTTTTTTGATGTTTTTTCTTACCCTTTGACAGCCGAAGAGATTTTTAAGTGGCTTTATCGGCCAAATGATAGCTATACTCTACTGGCTGTGAAAAAAGCACTGAAAGATAGTCAGAACTTAAAAGGCGAGCTAAGTTTGACTGAGGCTTTTTATAGTTTAAAGGGTCGTGAGTACACAGCCTATATTCGTAAGAAAAATAATAATATTGCTGAGCGTAAATTTTATAAGGCTATTCGTATGATCAAAATGTACCGTTTGATTCCTTTTGTTAGGATGGTGGCAGTTTGTAATACTCTGGCTTATAGTAATGCTCGCGAGGGTAGCGACATAGATTTATTTATTATTACTAGGAGAGGTCAGATTTGGTTGGCTAGATTTTTTACTATTCTTTTGGTAAAATTCTTAGGTAAGCGGCCAAATGAAGAGGATCACACTGACACCTTTTGTTTATCCTTTTTTGTTGACGAGGATCATCTGAATATTGAAAAAATTAATATTCACGGTAAAGATATCTATACTCCCTATTGGGTAGCGCAACTAATGCCTATCTATGATCCTGATGGACTGTATGGCAAATTTATAGAAGAAAATAAGTGGTACCGGAAATATTTACCCAACGCCTATAGCAATCAATTTTCTAAGCCAGTAGCTGAAACCAGGGCTTGTCGAATTTTGGAGAGAATATTTAGTTTTATTTTTTCTCCCCCAGGACTCAATATTTGGCTCAATCCACTTTATCGTCGTTTTCAGTATGCCATCATTGATCACAATCTAAAATCGTTGGTCAATGTAGATACTCGAGTAATAATCAATGAGCGAATGCTAAAATTTCATGATAACGACAGGCGGGAGATTTTTTATAAGCAGTGGCGAGAAATAATTTATAAAATATTTGATAAGTATGAAGAGTAAATTAGCAAGAAAAACATTTAAAATTTTATTGGCAATTTTCATCATATTGATTCCTTTCCAGACTCGCTGGATTTTTTATGACTGGCGCCTAAGTGGTCAGGTTTGGGAATATGGACGACTTAGTCTATACCTCGGCATGATTGTTTTATTAGTGGCTGCCTTATTTTTTCTATTAGCCAACAAGAAAGAAATTTATCTGTCTAAAGATAAATTTTTGTACTTTTTATTTTTGTATTCACTCTTCATTGGCTTTATCTCTCCACTACCAGCAGTTTCTTTTTATTATCTAGCGATCATTTATTTGGCCGCCTTATTTGCTTATTTGATAAAATTTTTGCCAAAGTATTTTGTTTTTAAAATGGTCCTTCTTAGTGGTGCTATTCAAGCAGTAATGGCAATCTGCCAGTTGTACACCCAAAAGGTTTGGGCTAACAAATGGTTGGGTGTAGCCGAACATTTACCGCAGACGCTTGGTACTTCGGTAGTAGAAGTTGGTGGTGATAGAATACTCAGGGCTTATGGAGCTTTGAGTCATCCTAATATTTTGGGTGGCTTTATGTTTGTGGCTATTTTTGCTGGTATTTATCTCTGGCTCAATTTTTATTCTCGTATGGATGAAAAGGGTTGGCACAAGGCTTTCAAGAAAAAAAGTATCTCTGAATTCTTTTTGATTATTTTAGGACTTATATTATGTTCTTATGGTTTGTTAGCTAGTTTTTCCCGAGGGGCACTATTAGCTTTAGCTTTGAGCTTATTTTCACTTTTATTGATCAACATCTTCAGAAGTAAATGGTTGGTGGTAAATGTAGTTATCAAGTATTTAATAGTATTTTTGTTGGTAGCGATTTCATTTAATATAATCTGGCCAGGAGCTTGGAGCACTAGGATTCAAGCCGAGGGTCGACTAGAAGAAAAATCTATTTCAGAAAGAATAGATACTCTGGATCAGTTGGGTTGGCGAGACTACAAGACTGCTTTCCTCGGTCAAGGTTTGGGAATGAATACCTACGAAGTCTATTCTCAAGATACAACTAGACCGATTCATGATAATCAACCGATTCATGATATCTTTATTTTACTCTTGGCTGAGGTTGGAGTAAT
>CALDOH010000055.1 GCA_937912185.1 uncultured bacterium
TCGGTTTTTGATCACCATCACCAACAAGCAAAAACTTTATATTAGCTGGCAACATTGCTAGGGCCAAAATGATGTCATCATTGGCTTTTTGGTAGGCTAGTCGGGCAGTATTTACCAAATAGACTTCATCGTCTTTTTTGGTAAATTTTTGTTTAAGTGTCTCTAGTTCGGCCTCGGTGCTAGAAGGTTTTAGATCTTTAGGGTTAGCGCCGTTGTGGATTAGCTCTATGTCCTGATCTTTGACATCACGACTCTTGGCCCAGTCGCCCAAGTATTTTGATATAACCTGGACAACAGTGGCCTTTTTGAAAGCAGCTGTAAATAATGGCCAAAGCGGACGCATGGTTTTTTCAATATATTTAGGTGGGTCTCCTTCTTGTAAGGTCAGAGCGTATTTTATTTTTGGGCTAAATAATTTAAAAATAGCTACTGGTACACCAGTAGAGTGGGCCATCATTGCCCAAGCAGCATTATATTTATATCGGCGATGAAGAGACAGGGCCTTGAGTGGCGCTAGAAATTGGTATAATGGTTTGTTGAGGTCAAGGGGCATTTTACCCAAATTTTCAAAACTTGGATTTTTGCTTACTAGACCAATCCGGTGAATCAAAACATTACCTATTTTTTCTGCCCTAGGAAGATCAGAATTATAGCGCAAGGTCACCATGTGGAATTCTACATCGTCTATTCGATCAGTAATTTCACGAATAGCTGCCTCAGCTCCACTGACGTTGTTGGGGTAATAAGATAGTGAAAAAATAAGAATTTTTTTCATGTTATTTTTTTCCAGTTTTAATTTCAGCAATATAACTTTTTAGAGTTTTCTTTTGTCTCCAGCCGAGTTTTTTTATTTCAGCAGAGGAGAAAGCTTTGCCAGAGCGGGAGCTTTTGGTTTGAGGAAGCATCTTTGTTTTACAGCCAAACATTTTAGCTACCTGAAGCAAGGAGTAAGTTTGGCTGGCACAAATTCCATATTCATCATTGCTACCCTTTTTGGCTACCAAAAGAATTCCATCAACAGTATCGGCTACATGAGTGAAAGCTCTGGTTTGGGTGCCGGGCTGACGGACCTGGCAGGGTTTGTTTTTTAGATAAGCTTGTTTGAAAGTTTCAATGACTGTGCCATAGCGACCATCAAATTGACCAGCTCTTTCTCGTGGTCCGTAGACATTATAAAAGTATACGATTGAATATTTTAATTTATACCAAGTAGCATAGTTTTTTACCAATTCAGAATTGGCAGCCTTCATCCAGGTGTATGGTGCTAGGTCGCGACCTTCGATGCCATTGTCTCCGGCTTTGTTAAATTTGGTGGATGAGCCAGCGTAGATTAGTTTGCATTTGTGTTTGCGCCAAAATTCCAAAACACCGAAAGTGCCAGCAATATTTAAACTCCAAACTAGTCCTGGTTCATCAAGACTGGAGGCTACCCGAGAATATTCACCTAGATGATAGATAATGTCTGGTTTTTCTGGTATCAACTTATCGATATCTTTGCTGTGACCTTGACGATACTGCGCTCCTGGGATATGATTTTCCTTGGATCCAGTAAAATAATTGTCCAAAGAAATTACTTTATTTGTCTTGT
>CALDOH010000056.1 GCA_937912185.1 uncultured bacterium
ATATTGTTGGTTTCTGTAGTGGTAATGATTGGTTTTTTGATAGCTACTATAAACAGTTTTTTGGGTGGTGATTTGACTACAAAGTTTATTTTAAAAACCTTAACTGCTTTGATAATCTCTGGTACGGTTTTCTCTTTTTATCTTTATGATATTAGAAGGGAAAATATCCAAGGTCAGAAAAACAAGGTTATTAGTCTCTATGCCTGGGTTTCTTTGACTCTCATACTAGTAGTATTTGTTTTTTCTTGGTTTGTAGTTGACTCTCCAGTTGAAACCAGGAATAAAAAAATTGATGGAGAAATAATTAGTGATTTATATGAAATAAATTCAGCTGTTCTAAATTATTACAACACCAATGATAAAATACCAGCAGACCTTGATGTTTTGTTGAACAATCCAGATGGTTTTAGATTGAGTGTGCAAGCAATCCAGCACCCAAATAGCGATAAGTATTATGATTATGAAGTCTTATCTGATGATGAATATAAGATTTGCGCAGACTTTCTTACATCCAACATGGAAGATAATATAGATAGGTACTATGGCAACGAATATAACCATGACGGCGGCTATCAGTGCTTTAGTCAAAAGGTGAGTTCTAGCAATAATAAAGTTCCACTAGAGCCAGTTATTATTCGCTAGGTATGGAATATAGAATATATTTTAAATCACCGATTGGATTTTTGGAAATTATAGCTGACGACAAAAATATTTTAGCCATAAATTTTAAAAAGCAGGCAAAAAATAATAACAGCAACGCACTTAGCAAAAGGTGCGTTGTTGAGCTAAAAGAATATTTTTCTGGCACCAGGAAAAAATTTACTGTGCCGATAAGACTATCGGGTACCCCGTGGCAACAAAAAGTTTGGCTGGCCCTTAGTCAGGTTCCCTATGGTGCAACTATCTCTTATGTTGATTTGGCAGCTATGGCCGGCAAACCTAAGGCAGCCCGAGCAGTCGGTGGAGCAGTCAATAAAAATCCCATACCAATAATAATACCCTGCCATCGAGTAGTTGGTAGTAGCGGTAAATTAGTTGGCTATGAAGGCGGCTTGTGGCGTAAAAAGGCCCTTTTAGTTGGTGAATTATCTTAATTTTCCTTTTTTTGTTACAATTAATATAGCTTTGACTAAAAGCCTTATTTGACCTAAGATAAGAGAATTATGAATCAAGTCGAAGAAGTAAAGGGTAGGCTAGATATAATAGATGTTGTCTCCAGCTATATAAATCTCAACCAAGTTGGCGGTAATTTTAAAGCCCAGTGTCCATTTCACAATGAAAAGACACCGAGTTTTATGGTTTCTCGAGAAAAGCAAATTTGGCATTGTTTTGGCTGCGGCAAAGGGGGAGACTTAATTAGCTTTGTTCAAGAATATGAAGGAGTAGATTTCAGAGAAGCCCTTCGTATGTTGGCAGAGAAAGCCAATGTAAAATTAGATAACTTTAGTTTTGAGAAAAAAGAAGACTATAGTCGTTTGTATGAAGTCAATCAAGAAGCGGCTAAGTTCTATCAAAAGATATTGAATCAAGACGATCCGATTAGTCATAAGGCAGTTAAGTATCTCCAGGATTCTAGAAAGATCAAGCAAGGAAATATTGATAAATGGCAGTTAGGCTTGTCTGGTGAATCATGGGATGGCCTGTTAAGATATTTAATTTCTGAGGGTTACAAAGAGGACGATCTTTTTCAGGTGGGACTAGTTGTTAAAAGAAAAGATGGTAGTGGTTATGTTGACCGCTTTCGCAAGCGTCTGATGTTTCCAATTTTTGATACCCAAGGACGGATAGTTGCTTTTACTTCTCGTACTTTGTCTGGCATCATCTATGACGAAGAAGAACAGGGTGGTAAATATATGAATAGTCCACAAACTACAATCTACAACAAGAGCAAAACTCTTTATGGCTGGCATTTTGCCAAAGATATGGTACGCAAGAAAAAATACTTGATAGTTGTAGAGGGCAATATGGACGTGATTGCTGCTCATCAAGCAGAAACTACAAATGTGGTAGCCGTGTCCGGTACAGCTTTAACTATCGATCATCTTAAGTTAATAAAAAGATATAGTGATAACGTAATTTTGGCTTTTGATAGTGATCAGGCTGGGCTACTGACATCTTTTCGTGCTTTTAAAAACATTCGTTTGGGCTGGGAGCAGGATATGAATTTTAAGGTTTTATCACTGCCAGCCGGAAAAGATCCAGCTGATGTTATTAAGGAAGATAAAAGTAAATGGTTAGCGGCAATTGCCAATTCCTTACCGTTAGTTGATTACTATCAGAAAAAAATAATGGCGGCTATTGATAAGAATAGAGCTGACCACAAAAAAATTGCTGCTCAAAAATTGTTGTATGTTATAAAATTTTTGAAAAGTGAAGTCGAGCAAGAGCACTACTTGAGAAAATTATCCGATGAGTTGAAAATATCAATAGAGACGCTTAAGGTAGAGTTTGATAAAGTCAAAACTAGTGAAAGCGTACCAATCTATCAGGAAACTCCGGTCGAGATTGTGGCCAAGAAAGGTAACTCGGTACTTTTAGCTGAAGGTTTATTGGCTATTGCATTTTTTAAGACAATTTATTTGGAAAAAATGATTGAGCAAATAGACCCAGACGCCTTAGATGAGTCTCTACGTTCCCTTTACAGTAAGCTTATAATTTATTATACTAAGCATCATAATCTAAGTGATTTTACCAATCATCCAGAATTAAGTGAACAAGAGAAGGAAGACTGGATTAGATTAGCTATCTCAGGAGAGAATAATTATGCTGAGGTTAGCGAAAAAGATATAGCTAATGATTGGCAAAATTTTGTTTTTCGTCTCAAAGAAGAGTATCTAGACGCTGAGAAAAATAAACTGATCAAGGATCTTCAGCAAGCTGAACTTAGCAATGATACTGAGATTCAAAATCAATTAGCCCATAAAATCAATTTATTAAATAAAGAGCTTCATAAGTTACAGAGCTAATATGCCTGTGAAAAGGAAAACTACAATCAAAAAGGCTGCCGCTAAAACTAAGCGGGCAACCAAAACAAAAAACACCGCCTCAAAAAGCAGTGTCAGCAAACCAAAGGTAAGTAAGTCTGTTGCTAAAATAAAAAAGGCAACGACAAAAAAGAAGACTGTAAAAAAAGCTAGTCTTGTGGCTAAGCAGGCAGTCAAAAAAACTACAAAAAATACCAAGGCAGTCAAAAAAATTACAAAAAAAGTCGTTGGTAAAAAAAGTAAAGCTAAAGTCAAAGCTCCAAAATCTAAATTCAACGAAGCTTGGGCTGATCTTTTGATAAAAAAAGCTTATTCTCGTGGTTTTATTACCGAGGATGAGATGCTTAGAGTTTTTACTGACTTAGAAGACTACGTTGATAGACTAGAAATATTTTTAGACAAACTTGAGGAAACGGCCATTCAGATAGTAGTAACCGAAGGTGGTATTTTGGATACCAGAGAGAGCACCAAAGACATTTTGGCTAGAAGTGGAATTCAGAGTGATCTAAAAAGAGGTGACCTGACAGATATTGCCGCTGATTCTATTCAGATGTATCTCAGAGAGATTGGTAAAGTGCCATTGCTCAGTGGAGAGGAAGAGATGATGTATGCCAAGCGTAAGGAAAGAGGCGAGTTAGAAGCTAAGAAAAGATTAATTGAAGCCAACCTTCGTTTGGTGGTGTCTATTGCCAAAAAATTTACCGGTCGTTCACTTACTTTGTTGGATCTTATTCAAGAAGGTAATATTGGTTTATTTAGGGCAGTAGAAAAGTTTGATTACCGTAAAGGGTATAAGTTTTCTACTTATGCTACCTGGTGGATTCGACAAGCCATTACTCGGGCTCTAGCTGATCAATCAAGAACTATTCGTATTCCAGTGCACATGGTAGAAACTATTAATCGTTTCAATCAAATAGAGCGTCGTTTAGTTCAAGAATTGGGTCGGGATCCTTTGCCAGAAGAAATTGCCGCTGAGATGGGAGAAGATATTGAAAAGGTTAGACAGATTGTAAAAATTTCCCAAGAGACAGTATCTCTGGAGGCTTCAGTGGGAGATGACGAAGAGGATAGCACTTTGGGTGATTTCATTGAAGATGAGAAGAACATCGGCCCAGATAGAGTAGCAGCCTTAAAATTACTTGGCGATCACGTTAGAAAAATAATTGGCGACTTAACTCCTCGGGAGCAAAAGATATTGGAGATGAGGTTTGGCTTAACAGATGGTGTGGCTCATACTTTAGAAGAAGTCGGCCAAGAGTTTGGCGTTACTCGTGAACGTATTCGTCAGATTGAAGCCAAGGCATTAGAACGCATCAAAAAGCATGAAGATATGAGAAAACTTAGGGATTATTAAATTATAAGACTATGGCGCCGGTATCCGCATTGTCGGATACCGGCGCTTTGTGTTATTATAAGGATATGTTTTTAACACCACACACATCAGCTGCAATATGGATTTCTACCAGAGTCACTGACCCAGTCTTAGGCTTTGCCTTTGGTTTGATTTCACATTTTATCTTAGATATAATTCCTCATGGTGATGAAGATTTAGGTAGTCATAAAAAGACCAAACGTGGTCGATTTATATATTTAGTTAAAGTAGCTACTGTTGATACAATCTTGTCGGTGGCCTTGATATATTTTTATGTCACTCGTCACCAGGATTACAATCGACAAGTCATGGCTGGAGCAGTTTTAGGCGCTTGGTTGCCTGATCTTGCCTGGATTACGATTGAAAATTTCAAGATGACCGCTATGTATTGGTACGTGGTCTGGCATGGCCGGATTCACAATGCTTTTAACTGGCGATATTCTCCAGTTTATGGCGTACCTTTTCAGATTATAGTTACCTTGCTCATCATTAGAATTTCCTTTTAATTATAGCTGATGAAATTATCAGAAAAAATTTATAAACACCGATCAGTTTTTGTTTGGCTGATTTTTTTATTTTTGTCTTTTTTGATTTACGGCACCACTCTCAATGATTTTTTCTTATCTGATGATTGGCATTGGCTTTATTTGGCCCAGCAACGGACGATAGATTGGCAAGTATTTTTGACCAACTACGCTGGGCAGAAGGCGGGTGGCTCTTATAATCCGCTCTTATTTTTGGCTTATAAGTTTTTCTTTTCTATCTTTGGTATAAAATATTTTTGGTATCATTTTATCAGTCTAGTGGTCCACGCTCTCAATGCTTTTTTGGTGTATGTCTTGGCTAAAAAGATTTTTTCTCTAAGTAAGTTAAATTTTAGTGATAGGTGGGGTATTTTAGCTGGACTATTGTTTTTGTTTTGGCCAACCCAAGTAGAAACTGTTACTTGGATATCAGCCTGGGCACACATGTTTCCCTTAGTACTTTATTTGTTGTCTTTAATATTTTATTTTTCTTATAG
>CALDOH010000057.1 GCA_937912185.1 uncultured bacterium
GCAGTCTTTTTATATAGCGCCACGCTTTATTTTACTAAAGCAGTTGATAAAAGTTCACTTAGACAACTCTTAAAACCAAAAGATAATGTTTAGTATATTTCTATTTATAATATTGATTATTTTTGTCTTAGTTAGTTATAGACGACCTATATTTGGTCTAGCCACAATCATCGCCTTATTACCAAGTTATCTTTGGCGGCTTAGTATTTTGGGATTACCAACAAGTTTTTTAGAATTAATGTTGATATTCTTGTTTGTGCTTTGGCTGATTAAAGATAAAAAATACACAGAGATAAATTTTTCTTTAAAAGCGCAGGCAAAAAATAAAATCCCACCAAGATTATGTTGGTTATTATTATTGTGGTTGCTGGCTAGTTTGTTTGGTCTACTAGCAAATCCAAGTTATGCCTCTCTGGGTCTTTGGCGGGCTTATTTTTTAGAGCCAATAATGTTTTTTATACTTTTTGTATACTTAGTAAAAGATAAAAATGATTTAAAAATTATAATTAGGTCATTGGGGATTTTGGTGGCCTGGCTATTTACGGTAGCTCTTTACCAAAACTTTAGTTCTTGGAATTTTATAGCAGCTTATAATTATCCCAATGTAGTGAGGCTGACCTCGGTCTTTTCTTATCCCAACGCTCTTAGTCTTTTGACAGCGCCCCTGGCTATGTTTTTCTTTGGTCTTTGGTCCACCGTTAAAAACAAAAAAGATAAGTGGTGGTATTTACTAGTGGCCCTAATGTCCCTGTCTTTAGCCTACTTAGCACTTAGTGAAGGGGCCTTGGTGGCACTATTATTTTCCTTGTTTATTTACCTAATATTAGTCAAAAAAATAAGGAAAATTAGTATCCCAATATTTATTATTTTATTAGTAGCTACATTTTTTTCTCCCCTAGCTAAGTATCCGAACATATTTTGGCAACAGCTTAGTAAGCCTGGTGCAAATTTAGAAGCCAGTTCACTAGAAATTAGAAGTTGGCAGTGGCAAGAAACCGGATTAATGCTTCAAGACAATTTTGTCTGGGGCAGTGGCATCAACGGCTATCAGGTGGCTATGGAAAAATATCATCAAGTAGAATGGATTGAGATTTACCTTTATCCTCATAATATATTTTTAAATTTTTGGGCAGAATTAGGATTATTTGGCCTATTGATATTTTTTGCTTTAATATTTTATATTTCAGCTAGCTTAAAAAGTCTTTTTGATCAAAAAAATAAATACGCCTGGGCATTGAGTTTAGCCTGGCTTACCTGGTTTGTTCATGGACTAGTAGATGTTCCTTACTTTAAAAACGACCTAAGTATATTATTTTTTATTCTTTTAGCGCTCACTTTAGTGGTTGTGCAGATAGAAGATAAAGACTAATTTACAGAAAGGTCAAATTTTAGTATAATATAGGCATGAAAAAAGTTAGAAAGGCTATTGTTGCGGTAGCTGGTTCTGGTACTCGTTTTTTACCAGCGACCAAGTCTATGCCCAAAGAAATGTTGCCCATAGTTGATAAACCAATTATTCAATTAGTGGTGGAAGAATTAGTAGCTGGAGGCATAGAAGATATAATTTTAGTAACCAAGTGGGATAAAAAACCATTAGAAGATCATTTTGATCGTTCTTGGGCTTTAAGTCATGATTTAAAAAAAGCCGGCAAGAAAAAAATATTGCGTGAAATTCAAAAAATATCTGAGATGGCTAATTTTATCTATGTTAGACAAAAGGGGCCCTATGGAAACGGTACCCCAGTATTATCCGCGGCCAGCTTAGTAGAAGACGAACCCTTTATGTATGTCTGGGGTGATGATTTGGTCAAATCCAAAGTACCCTTTGCCAAGCAAATGATAGATGATTACAACAAAACAGGTCGTTTGATGATTGGCGTCCAAGAAGTGCCGCTGAACCAAGTAGATAGGTATGGTATTGTAAGTTTAAAAAATAAAAAAACTATGCAGCTGGATGGTATTGTCGAAAAGCCGGCTATAAACAAAGCCCCCTCTAGGTTTGCGGATTTTGGTCGTATGATACTCAATCAAGAGATTATAGATATTTTGAAAAAAACAAAGTTAGGAAAAGGCAAAGAGCTTTGGATTGTTGATGCTATCCGTGACTACATCAAGGCCGGAGGAAAATTTTATGCCAAGCAAGTTGAAGATGGTCAGTGGTTGACTACTGGAGACCCACTCCATTTGTTAAAGGCAAATTTGGAATATGCTAAAGACAGGAAAGATCTTAGAGTGCCACTAAGAGAATATTTAAAGAAATATAAAATATAATGATTAAGCGAAACTTCAAAAGAATAAGTCTGTTGCTGTTGGCAGTTTTTGTTGTTAGCTCTGGTTTTTCTTGCAAGGGCATGTCTTGCACTACTAGGCCCGAGCTTAAACCAATTACTTTGGAAGTTTGGGGGGTTTGGGATAGTTCATCACAATTCACCCCATTGATAAGGGCCTATAAGGCTAGTCATCCTACAATCAATGTAATCTACAAGCAATATCGTTTTGATGAATA
>CALDOH010000058.1 GCA_937912185.1 uncultured bacterium
CGTAAGCGAGGTTTTTTATTTTATAAAATTTTACTAGTAATTATGATATTCCTTCAGAGCTTCTTTGAGGTCTTTTTCTTTTACCTCCAAAACTTTGACCGACTCTACATTGTTGAGCCTCACCTGAGCTGAAACTTCATCAAGAATATCTATAGCCTTGTCTGGGAAAG
Source organism: uncultured bacterium (assembly GCA_937912185.1). GTDB lineage: Bacteria > Patescibacteriota > Patescibacteriia > UBA1558 > GWA2-36-10 > BM519. The sequence goes on from CALDOH010000058.1 coordinate 171, forward strand.
CTCGGTCCTTAATTTTGGCTGTTTCATCCACTATTTTTCTAATGATAGCACTACTGACCTTGACTCGATGATATTCTTCGTAGCCACCCTTCAAAGCTTCTAACATTTCAATGGTTGTTTTCTTGTCTGGCTCTTGTATGAGGTAGCCTTCAAATCTTCTAGTTAAAGTCTTGTCTGGCTCAATAAACTTTTTATACTCACCGATAGTTGTGGTGCCTATCATCTGTAACTCTCCTCTAGCTAGTGGGGATTTGATGATATCGTCGGCATCAACTGACCCCTCGGTACCGCCAGCCTGAACAATGGTATGGATCTCATCCATAAAAACAATTATCTTTTTGTCCATGGCAATAACATTATCTATCAATTCTTTAAACCTTTTTTCAAAATCTCCCCTATACTTGGTGCCAGCCAAAACTGATGATATATCAATTTTCAAAACTATCTTATCGGCTAAATTTTGCGGGACTTTATTGTTGGCAATGGCAATAGCTAGGCCTTCGGCAATAGCGGTCTTACCAATACCAGCTTTACCAAAAAGGATAATATTATTTTTTCGACGCCGAGATAAGACCTGAATCACTTTCTTTATTTCCTTGTCCCTACCAACCACTGGATCAAGCTTGCCGTCTCTAGCAGCGGCTGTCAGATCTATAGAAAAATTTGATACAAACATTGGGGAAGAGCTCTTCTTACCAGAAGAAGCTCCCTTATTTTTTATCAAATAAAGATAAGAAAAGATTATCAGTAATATTGAAAATATTAATGGATAAGTAAAATCCATAAATTAGACTTGGGCTAATTATTAACGAATGGCGTCACCATCAAAGGCTTCATATGGAATTTCGTCTATAGGCTTGAGTGGTGGGCAGGTAACCCTATTTAAAAGTAAGCTGTCGCTATATGGGTTGCCGCTACGATCATAAAAATAAATAGCATAATCAATTGGGGAAGAGTCCATACCAGGAACTTGAGTTGGTGGTACGCACAAAGTATAATTTTGCTCTCCTCCTAAACTAATTCTACTATAAGGAAAAGGTTCTGTTCCGTCAGTAGAGTGGCCGAGTATCAATATCATTGGGTCATTCATAATAAATGGAGGGTCTTCGTTATAAGAAGAATTAAATTCATTATTACTCAAATCTAGCATTCCTAAAGAATGACCATTACGAGCAAAGCCAGCCAGGGCAAATTCTGGATCGACAATTACATTATTTATACTAGCGGTTTCTATATTATTGATAGTCAATGAATTTGCTAAGATTTCATTACAGTCCTTGGGTATAGCTTTTTGCATAAGCAGACTATCATAATACGGTGTACCATTGTTGTCGTAGAAATAAGTAGCAGTATCATTTGGATAAGCATCCATACCTGGAACTTGAGTAGTGGGTATACAGAGAAAATGATATGGACTTATCTGTTGTGAATCTTCCATAAACATTACTCTAGCTGGAAGTGTCTTACTACCTTCACCGCTATGAGAAAATTCTATTGCCAGAGGTGATAGAACATTATCTGAATCTACTGTGTGTAGGCTGTAGCTATTATTACTCAAATCTAAACGACCTAAAGTATCACTATATTGACTGAAATCATCTATGAAACCAGCTGAAATACTACCATAACCTTCTAGCGCAACACGCAAGTTTACATCCGCGTCTTCAATAGCCTCTATGCTAAATGACTTTGCTAAGATTTCATTACAATCCCCCGGTATAGCTCTTTGCATAAGTAGACTATCATAATATGGAGTACCATTATTATCATAGAAATAAGTAACATTATCATTTGGAGTAGCATCCATACCTGGAACTTGAGTAGTTGGAACACAAAGGGCTTTTTTCTGACCACCAATTTCACTAACAGCGATCACTCTAGCTGGAAGTGTCTTACTACCTTCATCACTATGAGAAAATTCTATTGCCAGAGGTGATAGAACATTATCTGAATCTACTGTGTGTAGGCTGTAGCTATTATTACTCAAATCTAAACGACCTAAAGTATCACTATATTGACTGAAATCATCTATGAAACCAGCTGAAATACTACCATAACCTTCTAGCGCAACACGCAAGTTTACATCCGCGTCTTCAATAGCCTCTATGCTAAATGACTTTGCTAAAAGCTTGGCACAGTTTTTTGCCATAGCTGGTCTAGTAAGGGCCATATCGTAATATGGAGTACCACTTACATCATAATAATAACTAAAGCCATCGTTTGGATAAGCGTCCATACCAGGAACTTCAGTGGCTGGCACACAAAGATTGTACCGTAAATCACTATTTGAATCAGCCACGTTGATTATCCTAGCTGGAAAAGATTGTATACCACCTGAAGAATGATTCAAATTTACTTCAAATGGTCTTTCCTCGAGCGGATCAACTCCCCAGGAATCAGTTGGCCCATGAAAATATTGTGAGGCTAATTCAAGAGAACCTAAATCATTGCCGGCATTATAAAAACTAGCTCTTGGGCTAGATAAGTAATCAAAAATCCTAACATTGACCGCTGCGCCTTGTATTCCTTCTAAAATTAAAGGCGTTGGTCTAATTGGCGAAATTTTTATTGGCCTCACTAGTTGATTGGTGTTTGACTTGCTTATGGCCACCCCAGCAAAACTCAGGGCTAAAACAAAAGCGGACATCATCATGATACTGACCGCTACTTTTTGTTTAACCGCTACTTTACCAGTGACCTTTGTTCGTACTTTTTTCATAGTTGTAAATTAATAATTTAATAATTATAAAACGATATTATTATACCATAAAACTCAGTATCAAAAAAGTATTTTTAAAAAATAACTCTAAATAAGTTTTCTAGGTTGGAAAAGTATGCCAAAGAAAGATACTATTGTCAGTGTACCCATTATAAAAAATAAAACTTCAAAGCCAAGCATTGAAAAGTAAAAGGATTCTTAAAGTTTTGTTTTCGTGAAGTATCATTTACCTAATCACTAAAAAATAAATTAGCGTTATTGCCAAAAGTATAAGAGCCGCCAAGACAGCTAATATATTTCTCACTATATCCTGGCCAGGAGTAAACGAGGGTAGCGTTTGGTTTGGTTGATAAGTATCTCCTATGCTTCTTGGTACTTCCCCCGGCCCATGCACTTTATTAGTCACTGAAGATTTCCTTTCTTCTTTTTTACTTTTTTGGACACTGTATTTATCAATATATTCTTTGATATATTTTGATAATGGTTGTTTGGCCAATAAGGCTACAATACCTAGAGGCCAAAAAATGAAAAATAAAAAAGCCACCAAGCCAAGGTGAACGATATTGACTCTTTCATCCAGTGGCTTTTTTGCCCAATCTTCTTTGGAAAATTTAGAAAACATAATTTATATCTTTAAAATAAAATCAAAGATAACTCCTACGATCAAAGCAATGCCCGATAGAATGAAAATCGCATAATAATTCCATTTTTCTTTTGAGGATACCAATGTCTTTAATATATAATGCAAAGCTTCGTTATCATCTTTACTGAGCTGATCCAAAGTATCGTTGTCCAATTTTTCTCTAAGCCTATGATCAATAATCAGTCGAGAACGCTTTTTGGATATATCAAAACGATGAATAAAATAAACAATAAAACCAATAGTGCCGATATACCAAGATATTTTTACCCAGGTACTACTATAAAAATTCAGCACAATAATTATTCGATAAGCAAAAGTAGCAATAATGCCAGCCCAAAAATAGAACAGACGCATTGCTTTAGGACTTGTCTTTATATTTTCCATAAATATAATTTAATATTATGACCCAGGCCACCCTCTCTGGCTCTGCCATTCACCCTGTCTTTAGTATAGCAAGAAAACACTTAATTTGGAAAAAGGACAAATGTGTTGTAAACTAAACATATAAGGATCTTTCAATTCGCCCACCTAGGACCGACCAACCAAAGGAGTACTGGTCATGAAGAAGCGTCAGCTTAATCAATATCCGTCCGGCACAGCCGCCTGGGTAGTTGCCCACGGCAAATGGCAAGCAAGCCGAGGCCGCGGACCATCCGTAAGCTACCACAACATCACCGACCCCAGATTGGCCCTACTACTGGCCAAAGACGACCTGGTGACGCTGGAGCGTCTTGATCAAGAAGTTGCCTAGATTCCTAGGAGGTGATGAAATATTTGGGGCCAAGCGCCACAGCGCCGCCCCAATCTTTTTTAAAAAATAAAAAAACGCCCTTGAGGCGATTTTTTGTTCTACAAAATAACAATTTTAATGCCCATGAGGTAAGATCTGACCAACAAAATACATCAGCAACACTCCGACCACCAACCAAAGTGAGTGAGATACGATTTGTTTTTTATCTTCACCATGATGGAGCTCAGGGATCAAATCAGCGGTGGCTAGATAAATAAAATTGCCAGCTGCAAAAGCCAACATTATAGGAATAATACCTTCTACGCTGGTACCAAAATAATAAAATATCAACGCACCAACAACGGCGATTAAAGCTGTAAGTAGATTATACAAAATAGCTTTGGCTTTGGATAATCCAGCATACAACAAAACACCAAAGTCGGTAATCTCTTGTGGTATTTCATGAAGCACTACTGCTAAAGTCACCATCAAGCCGGCATGAAAATCCAAAATAAAGGCTGAGGCAATCAAAGCACCATCGACAAAATTATGAATACCATCTCCAACTAAATTGATAACTGCTAAACTCTTCTTTCTCTCAGTATTTGGCTTGCCATGCTCTTCGCAATGACAATGATGCCAGTGGAATACTCTTTCTAATAAAAAGAAAAATACTACACTAGCCAAAACTGTCATAAAAATAGTGTGTGGGTCAAAAAGCTCTGACTCAATAGCCTCGGGAAGCATATCCAAAAAAGCTACTGTCAACAATGCACCAGCGGCCAGAGAAATCAGGGCCTTAAGGAAGCTTTTTTTATTATCCTTTTTAAAAACAATAAAAATACCCAATAAGGACACCAGGCTAACAAATACTGTGGCTAAGATTATCTGGAATAACATATTTTATATTAATTGATACTTTGAGTAATATAGCAAAATTATAATAAGTTATCAATGGCTATATTATATCAAGAAACTCCACCATCAGCCAGATAAATAAAAACCAAGGCAACTAAATATACTATCGCTCCTATTAACAGCACCACACTAAAGCCAAATATTATAGCTAGATAGATTGCTATAATCGTCGCTAAAACTGAGAAAGCCCCGTTTACCGCCCAGCACCAAGGAATAATATATCCCATATTATTTTGACCAAGACGATGAAAACCAAGTGGCAACATCATACCCATAAAGAAGGCTGGTAAAGCTGTTATTATTCCTGATATCAATATTTTCCAAATAATATCAAGACTAATTGTTGAGTTTATTAGGTACTTTAAAGAAAATGCATAAATAAAACCAACAATAAATATACTAATTACTACCTGCAGATAGCTATTTATTTTTTGACTATCTAATTTCTTGGAAGACAGACTACCTAGTCCAGCAAAAAGTAACAGAGCTGCTAAAACAACAGAATAAGAATAAATAGGTTTCTCTAGATAAAGAACGAATTTTTGTATCAGGGACATCTCAATAAAAATAAAGCCTAAACCCAAACTACCAAAATAAGCCAAATAATAAACAGAACGCTTATCTTTTATCCGACCAATGTTTTTATCAAAAACTAACAAAGGCAAAATAATACACAATAATGTCATAACAAAAAGCATTAGTAATAGAGAGCTTAATCCCCCATCTATATTTGAACCTACTGCAAAAGATTTAAAGTTTATGGGTGTTTGAAAAAAATAAAAAGGATTATCATCAAAAACTGGATAAAGTGTCTTTGTTTTATTATTCTCTACAAATTGATATGGATCATTAATGAAATCATAGTAGTATGTGTCTATTTCTTTGCCAGGAAGATAAAAAACACTATAGTCATTCTGATGAGAGTACTCTTGTATAGCTTCGAGCTCTTTACTTGTAAAAGGATTAACCTTAAACAAATAATTATTAAGAACTAAATTGTTTTCATCAACTTGGTTAACAACGGCAATGTTTTTTTCCAAATCACTGATACCTAAACTTTTAGCCGCTTCCATATATAAAGATATTAACCTAGCGCCATCTTGCTCCCATCGAGTTAAGGTCAAAATACCATCCTCAGTTAAATGACTTAAATATTGTTCAAAAGCCTCAACTGTATACAGGTTACTTTCAACTAACATCAAGTTACCTGCTGCCGTAGAAGCCCAAGTATCCACCAAGGGAATATTTATAACATTGTAACTGTCTTGACTCTGGGATATAAAGCTTCTGCCTTCAGCAATAAATATATTAACGTCGGGATGAAAATATAATTCACCAGATCTTTCTCTATAGCGATCCCTCATTATATCATTTACTATAATGGGATTTATCTCTGCACCAGTAACCCGATGATTATACGATAACGCACTAAGAACATCCTTTCCTCCTCCGGGGCCAATAACCAGCACTTCACCCGGCTCAGCCACGGCAAAAGCAATATCGGCCAAATCCCCCCCCAACATTTCATTGTTCAA
>CALDOH010000059.1 GCA_937912185.1 uncultured bacterium
TACTAACAGCTTTTCTTCTTCTAGCAGGTCACGCTCAACTAGATACCTACGCAGCCGTTCTTGTACCCGCATACATTTTTTTCCGTTTGTTTAATTCCAAAATTAAAAACAAAACATCTCTACTTCTCCGATTTAGTCTCTTTGGAGCATTGGGTATAAGTCTAGCCGCCATCCAGTTATTACCCACACTTGATTTTCAGTCTATCTCCATAAGAGGTGAAGAAAACTACGCTGCCAGTTTCAATTTTGGCTTAACTCCAGTTTTAGAAATAGTAAGGCTTTGGGCAGCAGATTTTTTTGGCCATCCGGTTACTTACAATCATTTTAGCCCTACCTCATATCACGAATACTCAAGTTTCCTAGCTACTCTGTCACTTCCTTTTATAATAGCTCTCCTGTTTAGCAAAAAAAATAAAATCACCAAGTTTTTTATATCTCTATTTGCTTTAAGTTTATTGTTGGCCATAGAGAATCCTTTATCAAAACTGATTTTTTCCTTGCCTTTACCGCTTTTAACCTATTCCTCAGCCAGCCGTCTTTTGTTTCTTACTGTTCTCTCCTCGGCAATTCTAGTCTCCATTAGTTTTGAAAAACTTAACTCCTCAAAATTTCGTCATTATCTATCCATTATTTCTTTAATCCTTATTTTTGCAACTCTCCTGTTTATATTTTTTGTGCCTTCCCAGTTTAGAGTAATCGCCTTAAGAAACTCAGTCCTCCCCATAGCCATGCTTGTTTCTCTTCTAGTTATTCTAAAAATCAACCTTAAAACACACATTATGGTCTTCATTCTTCTGGCTCTTTTTTCCTTTGATCTAGGTAGATACTTTAGAAAGTACAATCCTCAAGTTTCTAACCACTTGGTCTTTCCGACCACTCCAATTATAGACTTCCTTAAAAATCAGTCAGGAGTCTTTAGAGTCGTCCGTCAACGTGGTCCACTACTGCCACCAAATACCTGGGCCTATTACGGACTAAACTCTATCGAGGGTTACGATCCGTTACGTCTCTTAAACTACAACCGGTACTTCCATCTACTAGAAAACCAACCTTATCTAAACAAATCCAGTAGGTACTCAGAGTTAGAAGACGCCAACCCCAAATTCTTAGACGCATCAAACATAAAGTACTTTGTAGCTCTTACCAAAGAAGAAAGGCCCAACAGACCAGTAGTAGAAAAGTTGCTAAATCATGGCTATAAAAAAGTTTTTCAAAGCGGTTCAGTAGAAATTCTAGAAAATCCTCACGTCTTACCTAGAGCCTATTTCATAGATAACTTAGTTAAGGTCTCAACCGAACAAGATTTAATTAAAATAATCGAAGATCCATTATTCGATCCACGTTCCACCGCCGTAATTTTAGGCTCAACCTCAGAGGAACTAAAGCTAGGTAGGGGAGAGATACAAAACATAAACTACCAACCAAATACGGTAACCATTAATCTAAGGTTAGAAGGTCAAGGGTTTATGGTGCTGTCAGACGCATTCAGCCCAGGTTGGCAAGCCAAGCTAAAAGGTGAAAATATCAAAATCCATCAGGTAAATGGTGGAGTCAAAGGAGTTCTTTTGCCATCAGGCAGCCATCAACTAGTTTTCAACTACCTTCCAAGTTCCTTTGTTTTAGGAGCAAAAATTTCTCTGGTCTCATTAGTCATTCTACTACTAGGGTCTATCTACTTAGTTTTTGTCAAATAATCAGCGTAGGATCAAACTTTCTCTAGGCTTGACACTCAACCTATAATTCATTATACTACACATTAATCTAACTCACTGCACCCTCGTGCAGAACTTTAACAATCAAAAGGAGATATCATCATGACTCAACAAGATTTATTTGCAGACATTGGTCAAGTACCCACAGGTGAAGCAAATGCTTCATCCTCAGAAACATTGGCTGAATATACTTCCGCCGCCGCAACTAAAAAAGGAACGGCTGTTACTCAAGCACTAGAAGCAAACGAAGCCAAAATCAGCAAGCAGCTAAACTTGGCTGTAAGCAGAACTCAAGCTTTACAGTCTGACGATGGTGGCTTCAACCTTCAAAATATCATCAGCGGTTGGTTCCCTGAGAAAGTCAAAGATGCCGCCACCGCAGTCACCCAACGTGCATCCACGAAACTGACCATCGACTCCGCCGCAACTTACGGCACCATTCCAGATCGCATCGTGGCCATGTTCGTCAAGAGTGCGGAAACAGAAGCCACAGGCGATGTCAAATTGGTAATCGCTGAGGTTCTTGATCAAGCTACCGGTGTCGCCAACGACATCAGCGACGACAAAAATGTCCAGGCCAGCCAGATTGAAGAAAGAGCCGAAAAAATGCTTAAAAAATGGGGCGAAGAAAAAGCAGTTTTAGATCGGCTTTTCCGCAGGTTGTTCAAAAAAGTTCTCAACCGCGTCGTTGGCTATCAAACTCGTCTGAGCAGTGTCGGTAACGATCTGGCCAAGAAGTCTGTACTTCTCGATCAGGTGGCCGCCTCACTCCGCGCTCGCCAACAAATGGTAAAAGACAATTTGCTTGAAACCTGCATTAACGGCTTAGGTCTTGAAGCTCAAATCGAACATGAGCAGGAAGTTCTGGGCGAAATGGAATTCAAACTATCTCAAACAGTCGGTTCCGCTCGTGGTCCGCTCACTCAGCAAATCAGTGAACAACAAGCGTTCGTTCAAATCATGATTAAACGCTTGGTAGACCTGAAAAGCTTTGCTGTTAAAGAAATCGGACTTTACTCTATCATTGGTACTGTCCGCAACTCCGTTGCCATAATCCGCGCCGATGTCGAATTTACCAGAACGAACCTCATCGCCGCCCTCGGCCTGCAGCTTGGTCTGGTTGTAGACATCGTATCTACTCTTCGCATTGCCAAAGCAACCAGAGACGTTCGTTTAGCTGAAGCAGGCGCCTCGGAACAAGTTGGTGCTGCTACCGACGCACTCCAGGCTGTCTCAAACGAAGCTTTACTTGACATTCAGACCACCATGCGCTCCCTCGAACTCACCATTGGTGCCGCCATCCGTGGTATCCAAAATACCAGAGAGAACATGGACAAGGTTGAAACCATGCAAAAAGAAACTAATTCTCACCTCGGCCAAATGATGACCGACATGGGCAATGCCTAAGTTTCAATAATTTTCAAATAGTTTTACTTTACAACCCCCCCCGCAATTAAAAAAGCGGGGGCTTTTTTATAAAAAGCCCATAACTATTGACAAATACACTAATAACAATTAAAATACCCTCTAGTAGAACATTGAAAATTAAATTAAGGTTTTCAATAAACCAAAGGAGGTTTATAGTGTGAAGAAACTATATCAAAAATTCTTTTTTATCGCGGTTTTAGCCTTTCTATTACCGCACATGGTCAGTGCCCAAAGTGCGCCAAACTACGTTTCAGACGCCATCGAGGCCTTAAAAACTTCGGCCGTCTACGTAGCTCCAGATACGCCCGGCACTGACTACAATACTACGGCCGAGCTGAAGGTCTTTCTAAAAGACGGTGACAACATCGTTTTGGTCATGCTCCCTGCAGAAGCGCTAGAGGGAACAGATATTTACGCCCTCGTCAAAGCAATCTCTACAGAGTTAGACAATCAGAAAATTGTTGGCTTAGCTGTTGGGCGGGAGGTAATTGGCTATGCGCCTAATCTACCTACAAGTGTCGCTTCCGATCTAATGGATCGAGCTGGAAGTGTTTCAAATAATGACCCCATAACAACTTTGGTAACTTTTTCTCGAAATGTTCGTTTATGGAGTCAAAGAAACCCACAGCCAACTTCCACACCCACACCGGCACCCACAAAAACACCCAAGCCAACACCAACACCTATTCAGCTTCCAAAAGTCAGTGAAGTTCCCGTGTCGCTCTGGATTTTGCTCATTGTTTGTATTTTGGCTATCACAATTCCAATCGCCATCAAAGCAAACAAGGCAGTAAAGGCAAGTAAGCAAAGAGCTATCCATCAAGAACGGGTAGACAGCCTAGAGCCAATCAGGGATCAGATTCAAGAAATTCATATCAATGTAGATAAAATACATGACCCAAGAGTTCGAAGAGATCTACAAGGCGCCGTCAGAGCAGCCTACGGATTGCTCGAAATCTTCCAGCACTCAGACCAACATCTTGGCTACACAGAGGCAAAATTTCCAGCTTTGCTAGTCAACGTTAACATGCAAGTGCTTGCATTTATCCGCCACGAATCAGGAAGGAGGCCGTTATCAGAAGATTTTCTCGCTAAACTAAAAGAAACTTTGCTCAACTATGATTCCCTGTTTGTCAGACTTCAACAGGACGATCCTAAAGC
>CALDOH010000060.1 GCA_937912185.1 uncultured bacterium
GGAATCAAAATCAACATGATCACCACTTTGTTTTCCTGAAACAAAACCCCTAACACTCGAATCGCGGACAGAGCCTTCTTGAATTTTAAAAGGGTTATTGCCCATGTCGTCTTAGATAAAAATTAAAATACAATAGATGAACTAGTATCACAATAAAACTATTTACACCCATGCCACGTAAAAGTTGCCTCCAGGGTAAATCGTTGAATTTGTATAGGTCCCAACCAGAAATAAAATTTACTCCCCAAAACATCAACCAAAAGATGATTCCTGACAATAAGGTAAGCAAAACTATAGTTAATATATTTTTGGAAGTAAGTAGAGTTAATTGTAGGTTCTTTAAAATAAAAATTATTGTTAAATATATAATCGCATGCAAACCAAATACTCCACTCAAGGCGTCAGCAGTTAATCCACAAATAACCGCAAAGCTATAATACAACCAATCATTTTCAACATTAAAATAAACCAACAGACTGGCGATTAAAAAAGGTTGCACATATTGCCAACCATTATTTATAAAGCCTAGGGTTAAAAAAGAATATGTGGCCAGCAAATACATCAAGATAATGACGATATACCTCATAATGACGTTATTATCGCTACTATAGCCAAAGTATCATAGTCAATCAAAGGTGATACTGAGGCATCTTTAAATAATTCACCTTCAGAGAACTGTATCTCCTCTACCTGACCGACTACTAATCCAGCTGGAATATTTACATCCAAATCAGCTGTTACTACTAAATCATTTTTCTTAATTTCCTGTCCTTGGGGTATATAACTTAAATGCATGGTCAATCCCAGAGAACCAGAGAGCAAACCAGAAATTTGATGATCAGCACCAATTTTTACACCCAGCTTAGTAAAACGATCAATTAACAAACGTACTTTTGAAGAATCACTACTAACATCAATTATTCTACCAACAATAATACCATTATTGACCACCACTGCTTGACCCTTTGCTATCCCATCATTGCTACCAATATCCAAAATAAGGATATTACGATTAACAGGATCATGACTAATTACATTGGCCACAACCAAATTATATTGCTTTTCTTTCTTTAAGTTCAAGAGTTCTTTGAGTTCTTTGTTCTCGTCAACTAAAGTTTTTAAACGATTATTTTCTGCCAAGAGATCTTTGTAAGCCTCCTGAATATTATCTGGCGGGTTGAGTAATTGAGTAATTGATTTATCAGATAAAAGTGTAGATCTAAAAATAGAACCAATATCAAAAATTTGACCATTTTTCAGTAGTATAAAAAAAATGACTGTCACTAATAAAACCAAAAATACTTTTAGATTTTGTCTTAACATAAACTAACTATTTAACGGTAAGCAGAATCTTTGGTTGAGGGCAATAAAATTTCTTTGAGACCTGTCAGATCATCCAAAACCTTACCTGCACCACGAACAACAGCTGTAAGTGGTTCATCGGTTATATGAACTGGCATTTTAGTTTCTTGAGAGATCAGTTGATCGATACCCTTTAGCAACGCGCCACCACCAGTGATAACCATACCTTTTTCATATAGGTCAGCCACTAGCTCAGGTGGGGTATTTTCAATAGTAGCTTTGATATTGTCAATAATCAATTTTATAGGTCTGATGATAGCCTCTCGGACATTTGCATCAGTAATCTTTATTTCTTTTGGTAGACCAGTCAAAAGATCACGGCCACGCATGATAGTTTCTATAGGCTTGTCACCTTGCAAAAGTGAACCAACTTGGATTTTTATCCTTTCAGCTGAACGTTCACCAAGTAAAATGTTAAACTTATCACGAGCATATTGAATGATTGCCTCATTTAATTTATCACCAGCCAGCTTGAGTGATTTCCAAGATACAACACCACCTAAAGATATAACAGCAATCTCAGTAGTACCACCACCAATATCAACTATCATACTTCCTGAAGCCTCTAAAATCGGCAGTCCTGCTCCAATAGCAGCAGCCATTGGTTCTTCTATAAGTAATACTTCTGATGCACCAGCGCCCATGACTGCATCCTCTACTGCCTTTCTTTCTACTTCAGTAACATCTAGTGGAATAGCAATAACCACTCGAGGGCGAGGTATAAAAGTAAAAGATTCACGATGTACTTTCTCAATGAAATGTTTAATCATTTTTTCCGTAACTTCAAAATCAGAAATAATACCATCTACCAGCGGCCGAATAACTGAAATATGAGCTGGAGTTTTACCAAGCATGATTTTAGCATCTTCACCAACAGCCAAAATCTTGTCATTACGGTTGTTAATAGCTACCACAGAAGGCTCATTGATAACAATGCCCTGGTCTTTTATATACACCAAAGTATTGGCCGTTCCCAGGTCAATACCCATGTCTTTACTGAAATTTTTGAATAGTTGTTTAAACATTATTTATAATAATTGTCTATATTTCTTACCATTTTTAAGAAGTCTTAGCAAGCTAGTAAGTTTTAGCAAATAACACTCTTTGCTTTGAAGGTTTCTGGCTATACACGCAGATACCCTTTTCTTTTGCTTGGTCAAAGGGTATGCATCTTATGGTAGCTTTTGTTTCTTGTTTTATTTTTTCTTCAGTCTCTGCACTGCCATCCCAATGAGCTAAAATGAAGTTATTATTAATAATTTCTTTTTTGAAATCTTCCCAAGTATCCACAGTTTTGGTTTTTTTGGTTCTAAAGTCTAAAGATTTTTTATAAAGCGATTCTTGCATATCTTTTAATCCTTGTTTAACAACTTTTACTAGGTCATCAACTCTTACTAAATCTTTCTTACCAATATCACGACGAACGAAAACTACGGAGCCACTCTCCATTTCTCTTTGTCCTACCTCCAGTCTAATTGGCACACCTTTTTTCTCCCACTCATTATATTTAGCACCGGGGGTCATATTATCTCTAACATCAATTTCAATTTCTTTAACTCCTAACTTTATTTTTTTAACAAAGCTTAATAATTTAGTATTATCTTCTTTATCTTTAAGAATGGGAATAATGACTACTTTGATAGGAGCAATCTCTGGTGGCAATACCAATCCCTTGTCATCACTATGAGTCATTATCAAACCACCAATAATCCTAGTACTCATTCCCCAGCTAGTTTGCCAGGCGTATTGAATCTTCTCATTTTTATCAGTATATTTTGTATCAAAGGCTTTGGCAAAATTTTGGCCCAAATTATGGGAAGTAGCAGCCTGAAGGGCCTTGCCATCTTGCATCATGGCTTCAATGGTATAAGTATGCAATGCGCCGGCAAATTTTTCACTCTCAGATTTTTTACCAGCTACTACACTCATAGCTAATTTTTTTTCTACCAGTTCCACATAAACCTTCAACATTTTCTTGGCTTCTTTTTCTGCTTCTGCCTTACTCGCATGACAAGTATGACCTTCTTGCCACAAAAACTCAGAAGTACGCAAAAATGGTCTTGTACGCATTTCCCAACGCACAACATTTGCCCATTGATTTATCAAAACTGGTAAATCACGCCAAGATTTTATCCATCTTGAAAAACTATCATTTATAATGGTCTCTGAAGTAGGGCGGATAATCAATTCCTCTTCCAATTTAGCAGTATCATCTACTATAATATTTCCCTGACCATCATTTTTTAATCTATAATGAGTAACTACTGCACATTCTTTAGCAAATCCTTCCACATGCGAAGCTTCTTTATTAAAAAAAGATTTTGGAATTAGCAGCGGAAAATACATATTTTTATGCCCGGTAGCTTTTATCTTTTTATCCAAAAAAATTTTGACATTCTCCCAGATAGCATAACCATATGGCTTTATGACCATAGCTCCTTTTACTGGGCTAGTTTCTGCTAGGTCTGCTGCCTTTATTATATCCAAATACCATTGTGAATAATCCTCTGCTCTAGAGGTAATTTCATTGTTTTTATTACTCATATTATTTACTTAAAAAATTTATAATTCGTTCCTTTTCCTGATCTAGCGCTTGATTATTTTCATAATCTCCGCTATGAGCAGTCTGACCATGATAACAAACACCTTTTTGATCAAGGTGAAGAGCTGCTTCTAAGCCAGAACCAACTTCTTTGAGGTAAATATGAAACCGCGGGAATTGGTTACTACCCAAGCGACGAATAAAACTTTCATTTTTTGGATGTGGGTGATAACCCAAATGTCGCATGGTATTCAATCTGTTTTCTTTTGTCTCTAAAGTAAATTTCATCCCGTTAAAAATTTATATTGCTAAACATGGAGAAAAGCACTAGTTAAACGTTTTCCATTTCTCAATCTGTTAATCCCGTTAATTTATAACGGGATTCATCTTAAATTAAATTCTTGAAAAAATCTAAAATATTAGAACTATATTTACTAATATCTCTAAAGGTGACAAAAACCAATAAAACTAGCAATAAAATAAAACCACTATTGTGAATAATATTTTCTATTTTTTCACTAAGTTTTTTTCTAGTAGCCGCTTCCGCTAATATAAATAAAAGTCTACCGCCATCTAAAGCTGGAAATGGTAATATATTTATAATACCCAAATTTATAGATAAGATAGCAGCAAACTGCAGTACCTGTAACCAACCCATCTTAACAACCTGCCCAGTAATAACTGCTACACCGACTGGACCAGAAACTTCATTAGCCAACTCACCACCAGTAAATAAGCTGGCTATAATTAGACCAAAAGCTTCAAGGACTCGCCAAATTAATATACCAGTAGTACTCAAACCTCGCCAAATACTTTCAAATATGTTGTATTTTATGACTCCAGTATCGAGCATGCTAATACCCAAAAGTTGATGATCATATCCCTCTAATTGTGCTGGAGTGACTTTAAATTCTATTTGCTCACCACGACGATCTACCAAAATAATTATTTCAGAATCAATATTTTCCACAACCTCTTCATAGACTGCATCTGAATCCAAAAAGTTCTGATCATTTATAGTGAGTATCTTGTCCCCCATCTCAATACCAACTAAATCAGCTGGGCTTTCTTCCAAAACTTCAGCAATAACTACTGCCCTATCACTAACTCGATCCATTGGTGTATCTTGATTGATTGACTGTGGTAGACCAAAGAAAAAACCAATAGATAATAAAACAAAAGCTAGAAAAAAATTCATCAAAACACCTGCTGATAAAATCAGAGATTTTTTCCAGGCCATTTGACCAGCAAAACTCTTCGGATCATCGGCATCACCACCTGATTCACCACGAATTTTTACAAAACCGCCGATTGGTATCCAGTTTATAGAATAAACCACGTCACCTTTTTTGACAGAAAACATCTTTGGTGGAAAACCAATACCAAACTCTTCGACGTCCACTCCCATTTTTCTAGCAGTAATAAAATGACCTAGTTCATGAACTAAGATAAGTACTCCCAATATTAAAACAAAGGCTATAATTGTTGTCATAAAATTTTAAATTGTCATTATTTCTTTTTCTTTATCTTGACCGACTTCTTTTATCTTCTCGTTGTAATCCTTGGTCATAGTATCCAAATCTTTAAGGGCTTGAAACCTATCATCCTCGGTAATTTCTTTACTCTTTTCCAAAGACACCACATCTTCTTTTATCTTCTCTCTTTGACTACGCAAGGCAATCCTAGCTTCTTCCAATTTCTTGTGCAGAATTTTTACCAATTCTTTACGACTTTCCTCAGTCAAAGAAGGAAAATTTAATCTAACCATATCACCATCAACCACTGGATTAACATTGAGGTCTGATGACTGCAAAGCCCTCTCAATGTCTTTGAGGATACTTTTATCCCAAGGCTTAATGGCAATAGTCTGAGGCTCAGGTGAACTGATTGCTGCCAACTGTAGCAATTCTGAACTAGTACCATAAGATTCTATTAGAATTTTTTCTACCAAGCTAGGAGAAATACGTCCAGTCCGTAAAGATCCTATATCACTCTTTAAAAATTCTATAGTCTTTTCGTAGTGTTCTTTGCTCTTTTCTATGATTGTATGCATATTTTTATTATACTATTTGATTTGATAAGCTCCTAAATATAGAAATTTATTGTCAGGTGAAAACTCCAAAACTCTAGCGGTAAAATTGGTAGGTAAAGGACTAATATTCCAATTTACACCACCATCAAGTGAATGATATAGAGCGTTGCCAGTTCCATAAATAATTTCTTTGGTATTTCTAGGATTAACAACGGCTGAATAAACATTATCAGTAGCCTTTGGAGTAAGTAAACTAATTTCTTTCCAAAGACCACCTTGCACATCTTCTCCGTCTGGACCAGTGGTATATACTGTCTCCCAGGTCAATCTATGGACACCAAGTCGATTAGCATAAATAATAGCATCTTCGATTGTTTTATCTGAATCAAGCGACATGGCCATCTTAGAACCACCTATAGCATTAAATTTCTTGTATTTATATTGCTGAGCAAAGGCCTTGTATTCCTCATCTGTCATCTCTCGACGCATTCTAGCTTCAGTCTTTTCAACCAATGCTATAAAGACAGCCTCTTCATCTATTTCTGCCTGATCAACATCTTGCTCCATTACATCATCCCAGGTTTCTCCTTGATCACCGCTTCTAAAAACACCCTTACCTTGAGTAGCCACCCAAAGTATGTCTGGATTGTGATGGTTTTGAACTATTATCTTTTTAATATAATTATCTAAACGCATCTTTACATCCCAAGACCAACCATAGTCAGCACTCTTTAGAATAGATCCACCAGAAGTACCAGCATAAACAATATTATTCCTCTTGGCATCAACAGTTAAGGCAGTAATAAATTGTCCAGCCCTAGCTTCAAAATAAACTGGTTCCCAATGACGTGAACAATCTTCGGACTTATAAATATTATTATGCAGAGCCGCATAAATCGTACAACTGCGTTGTGGATCAACCGCAATAGCATTGACCGTTCCTTTTAAGGGTAAGGTATTGAACCAACCTTCGCCATAGTCGTAACTATAGAAAATACCCTCATTTTGCGTACCAACGTAAACTGCAGTCTCATCCTGAGGATCAAGCGCAATGGTGGTAATATTAGAAACATCAAAACTCAAATTTTGTTCGCCGGCTGTATAGATAGTTGTCACTTTTTCCCAGGTAGCACCTAGGTCTTCACTTCTAAATAAACCACCTTGTGGCGGCAATTGATCTTGAGGCGCTTGTTTAGGACGAACACCAAAAACACATCCAGACAAGACCACTGGTAGAATTAAGGTTAGAATAACCAATCTCTTTGATATTTTTTGTTTTAGCATCCCGTAGGCTTTTTTATTTTTTTGCATATTTTTTTATTATCGCTCCCCGTTTTATATTACATTTTAACGGGACACGTATTATTTTACACTTAAAAGTAAATTTTCCCACAAAATTTGGGGAGAAACATTATATTGAATCTTTTGTTTAGCTTTGTTTACGTTTAGTAAATTCTCTATCAACACTTCTTGAGAAAAGCTAGTAGCCAAATTTTTTAATTCAGCTTCATAGAGCTGATTAACTACCGGGCGATCAAGTTTAGCCCAGAGTAAATCTCTAAGAAATACCTCAAATAAATCTAAATACTGTCTAGTCAGCCCCCCTAGTTCATAAAGCTTGGATCCAGGATTTTCTTTTTTAAGAAAAGCAAACCATTTATCGATTTCTGCATAAAATAAAAGGTGCTGCCAGATAGAAGCTTGATAATAAAGTTACAAGACTTTTTGAAATTTTCTAAGTCATCTTCCATCATAGTCAGGGCAATACCTGGGCGACCAAAAGATAAATTAATGACTGTTTGTTTTTCTTTGGCTGCTAAATCAAAATTTTCTAACCACTCTTTCATATCATCGCTAGTCAGTGGTCTGAACTTGAGCATCTGACAACGAGAAATAACTGTAGCTGGTAAATTTACAATAGAATCGGCTACCAAAATAATAGTTGTATTTCTAGGTGGTTCCTCTAGAGTTTTGAGCAGGGCATTGGCACCATAAAGGTTGATTGAATCTATACCATAGATAATGGCCAATTTTTTCTCACCACTAACATGAGACATTGATAATTTATGTAAAAATTCACGAATGTTTTCTACTGAAAGATCCTGATCTTTTCCCAGAGTATACAAGTCCAAAAATGAATTTTTAGCTGTCATACGACAAGATTGACACTCACCACATGGTCTATTTTCTTGATGCTCACAAAAAATAGACTGCGCAAAGTACTTTACGGTCAATTTTTTGCCCAAACCACGTGGCCCGTAAAACAAGTAAGTATTAGCCAATTTGTCTTGGCTAATTGTTTCTTGCAAAAATTTCAGTAAGTTTTTATGACCATAAATAGGCCATTTATACTGGTATGACATTACATTTAAAGTACCATTTTTACTATTAAAAATCAAGGTGGATAAATCAAAAAAACAGGCTTTTATCAAACCTGCTCATCAAGCGCTTTATTGACTAAAGTATCGGCGGCTTTGTTTTTTTCACGCCGGACATGAGTAAATGATATTTTTTTAAATTTCAAACTTAGATTCCAAACTTTAACAAAAATCTTGGCCAGTTCTTTGTCTTTGACCTTATATCTTTTATTGAGTTGTTCTACCACCAGTTCACTGTCCAAAAAACACTCAAGTTCACTTAATTCATTTTTAATCGCCAATTCAATCCCAGCTAGAACTGCCTTGTACTCAGCCTGATTATTAGTAGCCTTACCAATATACTCTGAAAAACTATCAAGAACTTTTTCATCTTGATACAAAACTCCACCAATAGCAGCTGGACCCGGGTTACCACGAGCTCCACCATCTGTAAAAAGTTTATAAGTCATCTTGTTTTTTAATATCCTTAATTATTAATTGTATCTCACGATTACCGTTCCATTGGTTTATACTTAAATTATAAGCAATATCTATCTTATCACCAATTTCTAGATCAATTGCCCCTAGACTAAAAGCAATCGCTCCTAGGCGTTTGTTGTCTTTTACTAATTCTAGTTTCCAATGTTTACTATTATTACCAACTCGACGAGCA
>CALDOH010000061.1 GCA_937912185.1 uncultured bacterium
AGTCATTGGCTCTCAAATACTAGACGATAAGATCCAAGATTATCTAGCTGGTCATCTGACTCCTCTGCCTCAGGCTGATGAGCAGGCTACTTTTTGTCAGATGATTGATAAAGCTGATGGACAAATTGACTGGTCAAAATCTGCTCAGGAAATAAATAATATGATCCGCGCTTTTAATCCTTGGCCTTCTGCCTATGCGAAGTTGGCAGATATTGATATTAAATTTTTTGCTGCTAAGGTAGTTGATAAGGAATTATCAGCTGGAAAAATAGCCATAGAAAAAGACTCTCTATATATCGGTACTGGTGATAAGTCTCTAGAGATTTTGGAACTTCAGCCAGCTGGAAAAAAGAAAATGAAAACCGCAGAGTTTATCCGCGGCTATCAAAAATTCTTAGTTTAGATCTCATCATAATTTAAACCAGACAATTCTTCGAGTCTAGCTCGTCTTCCCGTCTGACTGTCGGGATTTTTTGTTTTCTCAACAATTCTTTTGGCCCCTGCCCAATCCTCAATGCCATAATAGGCTTTAAATAATTCTCTCTCGCGATGATCGAGCCAACGATCATCATATTGCTCTAGCCCTTGGGCTTGGTCTAGCTATGATTCAGCCTGAGCCAAGTTTCCAGCGGCAATAGCCTCTTTAAAAGAAGATGTACTTTCTATAGCGATCTCTTTTTCAGCGGCACCACCTGGGTCATTTCCTTCTGGTGTTTCAAACATAGTTTTATATTTTTATCTTAATAAGTCTTTAGCTTTTTGTAGTTGTTTGTCTTGAACAGGCGTATTTTGGACTATATAGTCAGGAACGATTCCCTGGCCATCGATATTGTTGTCATTTGAATCTAGCCATTCAAAGATAGTATATTTTATAGCTGAGCCATCAGAGAAAGCGCGGAAGGTTTGACCTGTTCCCTTGCCAAAGGTTTGTTGGCCAATGATAGTAGCGGCTTCATGATTTTTTAGAGCGCTAGTGACAATTTCAGATGCAGAGGCGCTACCGTTATTTACCAAAACAACAGTTGGTAAATTTATTTCTTTATTTCGGGAATCTCTAAAAGTGTAAGTTTGCCCAGGATATTTTTCTTGGAAAATAATATCACCTGGATCTAGCCAAAAGTCAGCAATATCAAAGGCGGCGCCAGTATAACCACCAGGATTATTTCTCAGATCCAAAATTACACCTTTGGTTTTATTGTCGATGTTAGCACTGACTTCCTCGGCAAATTTTTGACCAGCATTGAGTGAAAACATGTCAATCTTTATATAGGCAATATTGTTGTCTAGTTTTTTACCACTAACATAGGGAATAGTTATTTTTTGTCGGGTA
>CALDOH010000062.1 GCA_937912185.1 uncultured bacterium
GTCTTGATGTCAGTCACGGTCAAAATAGCCCCTTGTTTGAGTAGCCATTTTAAGACTGCTAGACCTCCACCATGTAGACCTAACCCCATTAGCAAAACTTTTTTATCTTTAAAATTGTTTACCATAGGCGCAAATCAATCACCGCTATAATCAAGCCGAAGACAGCCAAAACTGCAGCAATAATCCAAAAACGCATTACCACCTTGGTCTCTGGCCAGCCCTGAGCTTCAAAATGATGATGAAGCGGCGCTGATAAAAACACTTTTTTCTTTCTGATTTTTTTGGAAAGCAATTGAATGATGACTGATAGAGTTTCTAACATCAAAAGAAATCCAATAATCGGTAACAGTAATGGATAGCCAGTAATCATTGCCACTATACCCAAAGAAACCCCTAACGACATCGCTCCAGTATCACCCATGAAAAATCTAGCAGGGTTAATATTAAACCACAAGAAGGCTAATAAAGCTCCAGAGATAACTCCACAAAAAGTAGCGATATTATAATTTCCTTGAACAAAAGCAATTGTTCCATAGGAAGCAAAAGCTGCCAGAGTGATACCAGCTGCCAACCCATCGAGGCCATCAGCTTCATTGACGGAAAAGGCTGTGCCGATAATGATGAAAATAAAAAATGGAATAAACCACCAGCCCATATTATAAATGCCTAAAAAAGGAACTCTGATTACATCCCATTCTAGTTTGAAATAGAACCACCAAGCACCGAAGATAGCGATCACGGCATAGATAAGTAAACGATGCTTTATCGTCAAACCACCACCTTTACCACCACCTTGGCGGGTGACATTGAACCAATCATCAAGTAGACCGACTAAAGCCGAAGCTACTAAGGCGCCCAGAGGTAAGTAAGTTTCTTGACGATCCAAAAAATTAAGCTGAGCAATAAAGGAATCTGGCCAAATTTTGCTAGCCCAAAAAAATACTAGGGCTAAAATCAAAACTGTCAGCCAAATCAAAACTCCACCCATAGTTGGCGTACCAGCTTTGGTCTTGTGTAACTTGGAAAAAATTGGCGT
This sequence comes from uncultured bacterium, assembly GCA_937912185.1. Lineage (GTDB taxonomy): Bacteria > Patescibacteriota > Patescibacteriia > UBA1558 > GWA2-36-10 > BM519. Next base: position 1,037 of record CALDOH010000062.1, read on the forward strand.
ACCACCGTCACTTCGGATATTTTTGACCAATTTGTACTTATACAAAAAATGAGTCCAAGCTGGTGTCAAAACAATCGCCAGAACGAATCCTAGTGTAGTGAGGGTCAGAACTTTTATGATTTCTGCTTCAGGCATTATAAAGAGTAGTTTAAGATATTAAAAACAAAAATAAAGATCATTATATTTATAAGTAATGTAGTTACCAACAAAAGATATGACCAAACTTGCTGACGAGCCCAAAACCAAATTGCTAACAAAAAATTGATTAATGATAAGGCTGCGACAATACCCGGTATTAAATAAAGCCAATACCACTGTCCAATAATATCAATACCAGCATAAATATTGTAATGTAAAACTGTAATTGGGCTTGGTTCGACTTTGTTCCACAAAAATTGCAGCCAAGTAGCTACAATAAATCCCAAAGAAAATATAGATAAAGCTAAAATTAGCTTATCTTTATAAAATACTTTTACTCGGGAAAAAAATCTCATAAGTGTGCTTATTTTACCACAAATAAACAAAAAAATCTATTGCTGCATTACAGCAAGATTTGTGTATAAAGTCAATATAAAATTAAACCGCTCTGACCTCCTTTACCTCGGGCATTTGAGCTCTGATCTCGGCCTCAATTACACTTTTGAGAGTAACATCAGCTAGCGGACAGTGAGCGCAAGCACCTTGAAAGTGTACTTCTACTATCCCTTGTTTTTTATCATATTTTACTAGCTCGAGGTTACCACCATCACGCTCAAGTGCTGGGCGTATTTTATCTAATATTTTATCTAATTTGTCGTCTGACATATATTATTGATTATTTAATTTTTACCCCCTAGCATTCTCCCCCTTGGTAAGGGGGAGATGCCGAGTTTACGAGGCAGTAGGGGTAGTATTTTTTAAATTATAAATTTTATTTCCTGCTTCAAGCAACGCATCAAAGGTACCAGTATCTAGCCAATAATGCTCATAAATCTTTACGTCCAGCTGGCTGCCTTTGAGATAAAGATTGTTTATGTCCGTAATCTCCAATTCACCTCGCTTTGATGGTTTCAAGTTTTTGGCCTTGTCTACAACTGAGTTATCATAAATGTACAAACCAGTAACGGCAAAATCACTTTTTGGTTTGTCTGGTTTTTCTTCAATACTAATTACATTTTTTTGTTCATCAAACTCTACTACGCCATAACGTTTTGGATCTTTGACTTGCTTGGCAAAAACTCTGCCGCCAAACTTGAAAGTCCGAATAGCGTCTTGTAAGAAATCTCCGTTCCCAACAAAAAGATTATCACCTAAGATCAAAGTTACATTGTCATCACCAATAAAGTTTTCTGCAATCAAAAAGGCCTGAGCTATCCCCTCTGGCTTGTCTTGAACTTCATAGCTTATCTTGACGCCAAAATCTTTACCACTGCCAAGTAGACGGACAAAGTTGCCAATATTGTGTGGGTCTGAAATGACCAAGATTTCTTCGATACCTCCGTCAATCAAAGTTTCCATAGGATAATAAATCATCGGCTTATCATAAACCGGCAGAAGTTGCTTGGATGTTATCTTGGTCAGCGGATGAAGTCTTGATCCTGCTCCGCCAGCTAAAATTATTCCTTTCATATCTTTTCTATCTTGTCATTTCGAGCGTAGTCGAGAAATCCCTCGGCCATAGCCCTACGGGCGAGGCTACCAGATCCCTCCACTCCGGTCGGGATGACAATCTTAATTATTATTTATTCAATTTATTATGCATTAAGACATCATAGCCGTGTGTCTCTCTATCTTCTTTTTTTACACCTAAACTGATTAAAAAATCAAACAATTCTTTCTGAACTTCTTCAGCATCTTCATCGGTTATTTTTTCTACTTCTACAAAGCTTCCCAAGCCGTCTACTTCATCGACGCAAACTTCATAATCTTTATATTTACATTTGATGCGAACTTTATTTACTTTAACCCCTTCATGATAACCTAATAATTTTAAAATGTCTTTCATAGTATCTACCTTATCTATATCCAACTCTTTTTCGATACAATCCAATTCATTTAGCTGAGGCTGTTTTAGAGTAAAAATTATTCTGCCTTTTAATTCTCGTATACGCAAAAAATTTATACCTTTTTTTCTACCCTGACCATAGACAAAGCCCTCTGGCACAAAAACTGAATCATTTTGAGTAATAGGTTCGCTTAAGTCACAGCCAAGTTTTTTTAATTTATCTAAAATTTCTTGGGGATTATTTATTCTAGCTTTTACTTCTATTTCTTTCATGGGGCTTACTTACTTTTTAAATTCTGCGTATTTTTTTATAGCATCCTCGACCGCTTCCTTGGCAGGACGCATCTTGATGCCAAGTTTTGGCAAATTTTTGGAAGTCATTATATTGTTTGATCTTTTTTTGCCGACTATACCAAGGCCTACCAAATCTTTTTCTTCAATCCATTCATTTTCATGACTAGGATCTACATACTGCTTGTACCAATCAATAATTTCTTTATGATCAACCGAACCAGGATTGGTAACATGAAAAATTCCTGTAGCCCTTTTCTCAAGCAGTTGATAAAAAACATCTATCATATCCTCAACTACAGTTAATGAATTTTGGATACTTATCAATTTAGTAAACGAAGCTAATTTATCTATAAAATTTGCTCGATGAGGACGACAATCAAATGGCATACGAATTCTAGCTATACCAATATTTTCCATAGTAGAGAGTACCAGATCGGCGGCATATTTAGCCCTGGTATAAACAGCGCTAGGATTAGCAAAATCATCCTCATCCCAAAGAGTCCCATCAGGCTTGTTTCCATAAAAAATACAACCTGTGCCCATATGAAGCAAATACACGCCCTTGTTTTTACAAGCTTTAGCAATAGTAATTGGCAAAATTGTATTGCCTTCTATGGTTTCCATTTGATGTGTTTCACACCAATCAACATTTGGCTTACCGACTATACCAGCAGCATTGAGTACTACATCAGGCTGATGCTGATCAATCAAGGCTTCTACGTCCTCGACTGACTCTACTCGCTTGTCAGAGAGTATTGCTTCGTCCCCCCAG
>CALDOH010000063.1 GCA_937912185.1 uncultured bacterium
AGCTGCAAATAGAGTAGTGGATTTGCCTGAACCAGTTGGTCCAGTCAATAGGAATAAACCATTTGGTTTATAAATATTCTGTTCTACTACCTTGAGCTGAAGTCCCATAAAACCAAGGTCAGAAAAACTAGGCGCCTTGTCTGGAGTTTCCAAAATACGCATTACCACCTTTTCTTGTCCCATCAATGGTAGAGTAGAAATACGGAAATCAACGTCTTTATTGTGAATTTTGATCCTAATACGTCCATCCTGCGGTATTCTAGTTTCATCAATCTTAAGATTGGCCATAACCTTTATCTTGGAAATCAAAGCTGAATGAACATAAATCGGCAAAACAATAGTAGTGTGCAGTACGCCATCAATTCTATAACGAACCTTACTTTGGTTACCTACTGGCTCAATATGAATATCAGAAGCTCGCCCCTCGATGGCATGACGAAGTACCACTGAAACGATCTTGGATACCGGTGCACTCTTAACAACATCCTCCACATCTTCGTCGGTATCATAGATATCATCTTTAGGAGCAAAAATTGCTTCAGCGGTATCCAGAGCTTCACCCACCTCTTCACCGAGCGTTTCATATTGCTTGGCAGCGGCCCGATAACTTTCTTCAGATATAATGTGGTACTTAACTTTGTACTCCTTTTTCCTGGCTAAAAAATTAAGTGCCTCGATAGCCTTAAAGTTGGTTGGATCTACCAAACCAGCTTCCAAATTGCCACCTTCTTTGTTAAAAACAACTATTTGATAATTTTCTGACAAAGATGCTGGTAAAATATTTAAAACAACAGAATCTATATTCCTACCAATCAAGTTGGCATAATCAACACCATAAAAAGCTCCCTTGGCCTGGGTCCAATCTTCACCAGAAAGCAGGGCTATTCGACGAAGATATTTTTCCATGTCAGTAAATGAAGCAAACTTCTGCTCCATTAATTCCTGATATTGATCATCGTTTATAAAACCTTGCTCTTTGAGATAATCAAAAAGTTTTTTTGTTTCCTCTTGGGTCATAAGTTAAAATAAGCTAACGTTCCGGCGTCTCCTCTTCTTCCTCTGGTGCTTGAGACATAAATGGTTCCTCATTACCAATACCCTGTTCCAAATCAATAATTATCTCAAAGTCTTCTAAGGCTTGATATTGGGGATCATTGTAGATTTTATCCAAAATAGTTTCTGAAGATGCCCTACTACCCATAAAATCAATCACATTCCTAGTAGCCATTTGTTTGATAGAAAAGACTTTATTAATCTGTGCATCACCCTCAATATCAAATGCAATAATATCTGCTGGCCTTAACATTTGAAAAAGCCAAATGCCACCACCAATTACTACCACACCTAAAACAGCGATCAGTATGTATAATGTTTTTCCGTTATCTCGCTTAGGCATAATTATTTATGATAAGTAATAATATCAAGATTAAATGTTAAAACAGTACCTGAATCTGGCTCTAAAGCACCAAAAGCGACTGATTGTATATCCATCAAGCGTAAATTGTTTTCCAGGTCTACTAAGTATTGTTTAAATATTTGATAAGGGGTTTCTTTTTCTACCCCATCTTCACTTTTCTCTCCATCTTCAACTACAATATCCTCATAGGACAAACTAACGTGTACTGTCATAGATTTTAGACTAGACGAAATTTCTGTGCCACCTTCAAGTCCATCAGAGCTATCTGCACCATTTCCTACATTATTATTAGCGGCAGTGGTAGCACTTTCAGAAACGTCTATAGCCAATAGTTCAAAACCCCTCTGTTTAGCCAATCTCTCAGTCAAAACAAATAACTCTGCTACCTGTGGGTCGTCCGGTATCACTTTCATTAAATATGCCAATTGCCCCTCACGATCACTAATGAGATCATCGTATTGATTTTGCAACTCCTTAATTTTGGTTAACAAATTTTCATTCAATACCTTTCTTTCTTCTATATCTGAAGTCTTCTTTTCTATTTCTTTTATGCTTTCTATCTTTGGGGCCAATAAGAAAAAGTAACCCAAAGACAAAATTCCTATTATGATAATAGCAGTTATAACCATTAAATAACGATTCATTAAAATCAGTATTTCAGACGGTTGTTCAAATTTTATTTCTTTATCTTTTGTCATTTGTAATAATTAATCTCTTGAACCTTGGTCATCACCTTCATTGCCTTCAATATTTTCGATAGCTACGTCCTCTTTATAATAAAATAAATCCTGATTCAAAACTAAAACCATACTAAACTGAACCCCACCATTTGCCAATTGAGCACCAGATATATTCACTTCTTGAATAAATTCACTTGCTTCTGGCTGCTGTAAAAGCTTTAATTGTTTGGCTACCGAATCATACGATCCACCAGTAGCACTAAGTGTCAAAGCACCATCATTTCCAGCCGCAAAACCAGCATAATAAACATCTGATACAGTATATTTTTCAAGTAGTCTAAAGAAATTTGTCCAGTAAATATGCTCATTGATTGCCTTGTGGGTCATTTTTATGTCTTGACCAAGCACATCTATGGTTCTATTAAAAGACTCAAATTTTAAAATTTGCACCTCTAAATCAGATATCTGACGATCTCGATTAGCCTGACCAACTTTTATATTTCTTTCTTGAATAAATAATGACAAATAGAAGATACCCATTATAACCAAAGATCCAATAAAAGAAAGTAAGATCAGATTACTAACCTGACGCCAGCTCCTAACCTTAACTGAAGTTGGTATCAAATCAACACCGCCACCCTCACTGATTACCCTTGGTTTGATTCTAAGTTCTGGTTGATGAAAACCAAGTGACTTGTCCTTTTTTTTCTTCTTTTCTTTGGGTGGTTTAACTTTCTTTTCTTTTTTCTTTTTTCCTTTTTTCTTTTCTGGCTGAGGCTCTTCTGGAATTGGCCCAACTGGCCGCATGGCTGTTATGATTGATTCTTGAGGTATAACAAAATCATTCTTAGGTGCTTCGGGAGTTGACTGAGGTGGCTTTGGACCTGGATCAACTGTCTTAGGCAATTCTGGTTTATGGTCACCATTTCGCTTCATCTCTCTGGCTAAAATAGACCCATTACCATTTACCGGTTGATGAATATGCTCGACCGGAGCCTTGATAGAATCCATCTTTTTATTTTTGCCGTTTCGCTTCATCTCTCTGGCTAAAATAGACCCCTTGCTTTTATGATCTTTTTTTGGCTTAGGCGTTTTTGGCTTTGACTGAAACATCTTACCCAGCTTTGACCAAAAAGATTCCTGGCTACCAGTAGGCTTACCCAAATCTAAACTAAGCCCTTTGCCGGGAACCACTAAATCAGGCTGAAAAGTATCCCTACCCTTAGCTAAAGCTTCCTGCTCTTTGGACCGTAGGTCCTCGGGCATTAAATTTATTCCTTTATCACCAGACATAAATTAAATATCACGCATAGCTAAACCAACTGCCGCACCCATCCTAGGGCCAATTTCTTGCAAAATTGGCTTTAAATCCAAAGGATATATTATTCTATCCCAAGGATCACCAATGACTACCGGCAAATCTAATAATTCAGATAAATAATTAGGTAAATTTGGTAAAAAAGCACTACCACCAGTCAAAATTATCTTATCTATTTTGGCAGTACCCTGTCTTTGATAAAGCTCAAAGACATATTTTATCTCACTAATAACTGCGTTTAGAGATTTTTGAATAACATCAGGAACATTTTTATAGCTACCAACGTCAGACAAACCAAAATCTCGCTTAAATTGTTCTGCTCTTTCTTGATTTACATTCAAACTATTCATAATAGTTTTGGTAATAAACTCACCACCAGTATCAATACCTCGATTTAAAATTGGCACACCCTGCTCGATAATACAAATATCAGCTGTAGTAGCACCAATGTCGACTACCATGACAGTTGACAAATCATTACCAATCAAAGAACGAGACAAAGCAAAAGCTTCGGTTTCTAAACTGAGAAGATTAAATTTTCCTCTTTTAAAAATATCAATATAACGGGCAACTAAATTTTTAGGAGCAGCGGTAAGTAATATACGGTAATTTTTTTCAGATTTCTTGCTTTTATACTCAACCACTTCTAACTTTGATTTTCCTTGGTCC
>CALDOH010000064.1 GCA_937912185.1 uncultured bacterium
CTCGCTTACGAGCGAGGTTTTTTGATTATTATTTTAGTTCACTTTTGTCACCACCCCATTCAACTACGGTAAAGCCTTTTCTTTCAGGTGCTACAAACTTTTGTGGCTCTACTTTGATTGGCTCGTCTAGAGATTTAAATAGCATGTAGGTTCGGATAATAGTATCTGGCCGAGGATCAATCTGCATAGGGATTAGCTTATCATAGTCTGACTGAGGCATAAAGTAGACATAGACATAGTCTTTACTTTTCATCCTTGGGGCCCAATACTCAACAAACTCATCATATTCTTTGGCTTGTAGTCCTTGTTCTTCCATTTTTTCAGCCAAGAAAGATTCTACTTTATCACTCTCTACTACAGAACCCTTTGTTCTATCAACGTAAGGCTCGTAAGAAGGACCTTCCCAGAATAAATAAGGATAGCTTTGAACATCGGCTTTATTGATGATAGTACCATCGGGGTAGGCTATGACATCCCAGCCCTGATTATAGTCAGGGATTGATTCGGTGATTTTTTTGGTATTTACTTTGACGGCAACTTCGGTTTTTTCTGTTGGATAAAGGTAGATTACTGGTTTGCCAGATACAAAAGCAGTGAAATCGTCTCTTGGTCCAACACAATAATAACCCAAAGTATAGCTACAGGCTGCTGGGTGAGGTGGTAGATCGTCGGTGTAGAGAAAGGCTCCAACTAAACTACTATTTAAAACAGGGTTACTTGTACTTTCTAACTTTACTCTAATACGGTAGCTTTGTGGCTTATCATCTGGACTGTCTGCAGGCATGTATTGGTAGGTATACTCATTGCCCCATTCAAAGTAAGGGTCTTGAACAGTAACATTATTATCCTTACCAGCTGCAGGAAATATTTTCTTTTCCATTGTTAGGAGATTTTCGGCATAGAGTATATCTAGTAGATCGCCCCAGTTAGCGGCTAGTTCATAATTATCCCAACTTCCGTCACCAGCATGAGCTGGGTCAGTAAAATAAGGATAATAGCCATTTGTAAGGTAGTAGATATCAAGAGCTCTACGGACTTCGTTAACCTCAGAAATTCTAACGGTATCACGAGCTTTATTTCGAACTGCATCTAGAGATATGAAAGACACGACTGCTAGGATGCCCAAGATAGCGATAACCACCAAAAGTTCTATCAAGGTAAAACCGCTTTGTTTGTTTTTAAGCATAATTTTTTGGTTAAAGTTCTTGGATATATTTAAATATTTCTACCAATAAATACATGTTGTAAGAGAAAAATGACAAGAGAATCAGAATATGAAAAATTTCTGAATAAGGTTTTTCATGCCATTTTTTATACCACTTAAGTTTTTTTGTTAGCCATTGATGTGTAGTCATAGATTTTTGTTTATAAGTTAATATTTTAATTATAATGATTATCTATTCTTTGGTCAATATACTTGATAAATAAAAAACCCCATCTCGAAAGATGGGGATGTCCTTTTCTAGGACTTATTCCGGCGACGAAGCAGGAAGAAGCCAAAGGGCAGGACGCCCAGGAGATACCAGGGGTTCGCCTGGGTCAGGGTAAAGGCGATCGAAATCATCACGCCGATACCCCAGAAACTGGCCATGAAGTCACGGGGGCGAACCCAGTAACCCAGACCATAACCAAGGGCGCAAGCGCCCATGTTGAGAATGATGTTCATGCTCAGGGCCTCCTAGCCGAAGATGATGTCGTCGGCACCGTGGCTGGCCAGACCGCCGACAACGCCAGCAGCCACGGCCCCACCAACCGGACCACCGACGGCAGTACCACCACCAGCGGCCGCAGCACCGCAGGCGCCGTCGACCACCACAGTGACGCAGAAGCGGAGGAAGTTCTTCCAGGACTTCTGCTGGTTGGGGACGTAGGGGTTGCGGTAGATCGGCTGCTGATCACCGCGGTACTTGCCCCAGAATTCGGCCGAAGACAGGCCGACGTCCAGGAGCTGACCCAGGGTGGATTCGTAGTCGGGCGTGCCGTAGAGCTGGCAGTGCTGCTGGTAGACCAGGCGAGCATTGCCGACTTCGGCCTCGATCGAGAAACGATCCCACCACTCCTGCTCAGCAGGGCTCAGTAGGCTAGACACCAGCTGGACAGGGTCCTGCTGGGCCATATCGCGTCCACGCTGAACACTGTTCAGGATCTCCTCGGGATCCATGCGCTCGACGCCATAGCGGTCGGTGATCTTGTTGACCGCTCCGATGACGATCGTGTCCTTGGAGGACCGATCGAGCTGGCCCTTGGCCGCCTTGGCCAGGTCCAGGTCAGCGTAGATCTGGTCCAACACTTCGGTGTGGACCAGGCCGATGGTGACCTCGGAGTCGTTGCTCGTGGGACCGGCGATGTTGTCAGAATCGCTACAGCCGGTCAGAGTCATGGCCGCGATGAAAGTCATCAGGCCCAGGAAGATCAGAATGTTCTTCTTCATTTCTCTCGCCTCCTTGTGGCAAGTCGGGGTAACTATTCAAGCTTTCGAATGAAAGACAGGTCAGGAGACTTTTATCACCTCCGGTTTAGGGTTTTGGCCACAACAAAAAACGCCTCAATCAATGACACGTTTTTTGCATTTATATCAAAAAACAATGCCGGTTACGCTACTGACTCCCTATAACTAAAGCGTCCAAATACAAGTTATAGTTCAACGTCTCATTGGTTATTTCTGGTAATAGAAAGAGCATAAGTTACAAAAAAACACCTATTTTAGGCGTTTCCGGTAATTTAAGCAAAATAAATTTATTACTTCATGCTCAATGCCGGTTACGCTAATGGCTCCCTATAGTCAAAGCGTCCAAGTATAGACTATAGTTCAAGGCCTCATTGAAAGATATTTATTTGTAATGACTTGTTACCCTAACATGGGTATTTTATTTTGTCAAGATTGGGGGTAAAAATTTATGAAACATTATTGATTAAGGGCAGCCATAAAAAGATCTTCATCTGGTTTGTGTGGCAGGTGACAAATATTATTGATGTAGTTTATTTTTATATAACCATCTCTATCAATTACTATTTTGGTAACAGAGGATTGATATATTTCCATAGACAAGAAACCAATTACATCGGTACTGATTATACTAGTGATCATGGCTCGGATAATGTTTCCGTGGCAAAATAGACCAACTCTTTTGCCTTTATTGTGTTTATAAATGTCAGCTAGTAATCTTCGGCTTTTGGTATGTAACTGGTGTAATTTCTTATCTACCTGTCTGTATTGAGCAATTTTTTTAACTCGAGCTTTTTCAGACATGTTGAAATATTTTATTTTATACCAATCTGTCCAATCTACTTCATTTAATCTTTCGTCAGTATAGATTCTTTTTTTGTGCTTTTTGGCAAAATCCTCGGCAGTTTCTTTGGCTCTAGTAAAATT
>CALDOH010000065.1 GCA_937912185.1 uncultured bacterium
TAGATGATTATGAGGAAAACAAAAACAGAAGTAATAATGGCTGGTGCTGAAATGAAACCTTTGGTGAAAGTGGGTGGTTTGGGTGATGTAATTGGTTCTTTACCAAAAGCTCTAGTCAAACTAGGGGTTGATGTCAAGGTTTTTCTACCTTTTTATGGCAGCATTGATACCAAAAAATTTAAGACCAAAGTGCTAAAGAAGAATATCAAGCTAGACATTGATACTAGAGCGCACTCTTTTGATTTGTATGAAACAAAACTGCTCGATGCCAAGGTAAAGATTTGTTTGATAAAGCATAAAAATTTTAATGCCAAAGATATATATGTTGGCAGTCGTAAGTATTTTAAAAAAGGTGCTTATGCCAAGAAGAAGGGCGCCTACTCTCGTAATGTTGATGATGTTGAGCGCTTTGTTTTCTTTTCCAAAGCAGTAGTAGAATCAATCAGGGTGATGAAATTGCAGCCAGATGTAGTTCATTGTCATGATTGGCACACCGCCCTGATCCCGACCTTCATTGATGAATATAATTTTAAGGATAAAAATTTTGCCAATATTTCTAGCTTATACACAATTCATAATCTAGCCAATCAAGGAATCGCCGGCTTAGATATTACTGACTATGCCGGATTACACCACGATCTAACGCCAGCTATAATGGAAGATTACCACGATCAAGACGGCGGCAAGATTGATTCTATGAAAGTAGGAATTTTGTCAGCTGATTATATCAACACCGTTAGTCCTAATTATGCCAAAGAAATTTTGACCAAAGAGTACGGTGCTAGTTTAGAAAAATATTTAGGCAGAAGAAAAAAACACCTATCAGGTATTTTAAATGGTATTGATATTCATTCTTTTGATCCAGAAACAGATAAGGCTATTAAAAAGAGATATGATAATAAAACTTTTACAGCTGGTAAGGCTAAAAATAAAGAAGATTTACAGATTTTGTCTAAATTAGAAAAAAATGATTTACCGTTGTTTGGTTTAGTTACTCGTTTGGTCAGTCAGAAGGGTTTGGATATATTATTACCCGCCCTAGAGAGCTTACTGAAAAAATATGATTTTCAGTTAGTAGTTTTAGGTACTGGTCAAAAAGAATTCGAAGTTGGTTTCAAAGCTTTGGCTAAAAAGTACCCCAAGAAAGTAAGAGCTAATATTTCCTTTGATATAAACTTAGCTCAAAAGATTTATGCTGGTTCTGATTTTTTCTTGATGCCCTCCAAGTTTGAGCCTTGTGGTTTGGGTCAGATGATAGCTATGCGTTATGGTGCTATCCCAGTGGTCAGAAGTACTGGCGGCCTTAAGGATACGGTGGTAAATAACAAAACAGGTATTGTTTTCAAAAAATATACACAAAAGGAAATGAAAAAATCTCTTGAAGCAGCCCTTAGACTTTATAAGAATAAGGCTAAGTTCAAAAAAATAGCCTTGGCTGGTATGAGAAAGGATTTTTCTTGGAATGCTTCAGCTAAAGAGTATTTGAAACTGTATAAAAAACTAAAATAAAAATATATGCCAATGAAGAAGCCAGAAATAAGGAAGGACTATATTCAGGAGAAGTATGTTATTATTGCCCCCAAGCGTGGTAAGCGACCTCATGATACTCCAAAAGTCCAAGATGCCTTCAAGAAAAAAATGGTATCAGCTTGTATTTTTTGTCCAGACAATCTAAAAGATGTACCCAGCCTTTATCAACTGGGGCCAAAAGATGATTGGCAGATAAAGGTAATAGCCAACAAATATCCAGCTGTATCTTTGGATAATAAAGACGCCTATGGTCAGCAGGATGTGGTGATAGAAACACCAGATCATACCCTAGAGCTGGAAGATTTGTCAGTCGACCATATCGCCAATCTTTTTGAGGCCTATTCTGAGCGGACCAAGGAAATATCCAAAAACAATAAAATAGAGTATATTTTGATTTTCAAAAATGATGGCGGTGTAGCTGGTGCCAGTTTACAACACACCCATAGTCAGATATTTGCTACTCAGTTTTTACCACCACATTTGTTTGATAAATCTCAATTACAGCAAGCCTACAAACTACAGCACGGTCATTGTGTCTATTGCGATGTTATTGCCAAGGAAGCCAAGGGGCCACGCCTAGTTTTCAAGGATGAGCATGCTATTGCTTTTACCCCCTATGCCTCTATCTTTAACTACGAGATTTGGATTATGCCACTAGAGCATCGAGATAATATCACAGAGCTGACTTTGGCTGAGCGCAAATCATTTGCTAAGATTCTCAAACATATTTTGGTAAAAATTGGCCAGTTAGATTTGCCCTATAATTTTTATTTTCATCAAGTGATCAATGATAATGATCAACATCTCTACCTCAAGGTAGTCCCTCGCGGTTCAGTTTGGGCTGGAGTAGAGGTTGGTTCAGGTTTGATTATCAATCCGATTGACCCTGATGAAGCAGCTGAGTTTTACCGTCAAGGTTTAAATTAGAACAATTTAAAAACAGCCTTAAGGCTGTTTTTTGGTTTATTTATTAAAAATTGGTTTTTAGTTTTTTTTCTTTATTAAATCTTTCTATGGCTAGCGTAATGAGTCGGTCGATTAGCTTGGTATAGCTTATACCACTAGCTTCCCACATTTTGGGGTACATGCTGATTTTAGTAAAACCAGGGATAGTATTTATTTCATTGATAATAATTTTTCCATTGTTTTGAAGAAAAAAATCAACTCGTCCCATACCCTCACAAGACAGGACTTTGAATGTTTTTATAGCCAGCTCTTGGATATTCTTTGTCGTTTGTTTATCCAATTTGGCTGGGATTTCTAACTTGGCGCCTTTTTCATCTATATATTTTGCTTCATAAGAATAAAATTCATGACTAACCCTTACTTCTCCTGGTAAAGAGGCAATTGGATCATTATTTCCCAATACAGAGCATTCAATCTCTCTGCCAGGGATGTATTCTTCCAAAATTATCTTAACATCATAGTCGAAGGCTTTTTTTATAGCTTTTGTATATTCGGATTGTTTATGAACCTTGGCTACTCCAACAGAAGAGCCCATGTTGGCTGGTTTTACAAAAAATGGTTCACCGAGTCTATCTATTATTTCCTGGTAATCTGGTGGTGTATCTTCTGACCTTAAAACTAAAAATTTTCCAATCGGTAAATCAGCTTCTCGGAGCAATCTTTTCATAACATCTTTGTCCATACCAACAGCTGAACCCAAAACACTAGCACCAACAAAAGGGATGTTAGCCAATTTGAGTAGTCCTTGAGCAGTGCCGTCTTCACCAAAGGGGCCGTGTAAGATTGGAAAAACTACGTCTATTTTTAGAGTAGCTTTATTTGTTGTTAGGTTTGATATCTGGCCATTGCTTTGGGGGATAAGAGCGACAGCATCACTACTTTGGTTTAATTTTATCAATTTTAGATCATTGTCATTGAGCAAAAATTTTGATTTATTGTTCAATAGCCAGCGACCGGTTTTATCGATACCAATAAGTATGGGATTGTATTTATCCCTATCTATAGCCTCAAATATATTTTTGGCTGACTGTAAAGACACTTCATGTTCGGCTGATTTACCGCCAAATAAAATTCCTATATTTATTTTTTCCTGGAGGCTTTTCATTTTATTTTTTCTTAATTACCTTTATCCCTTTTAGGCCAAAGAATAATAATATTATAATGACAATTTTCAAAATATAGTGACCACCTATGTCTACAAAGTCTCTGGTCATAGGAGTAATATTGCCAACTAGTAAGTGAGTGAAAATACCTAATGGCAAGGTTAGAAATAACCAATTTTTCTTTGGTATATCAAGTCGGATTTTTTTGAAGAGTTTTGAAAATAAGGGGGCTAGTAGATAAATACCTATAAAAGCCACTACAAAGTCAAAAATGGCATATTCGCCAAAGCGAAATTGTCTGAGAAATTCTATCGGTATCATTGCTTTCTTTCTTTTAAAATAAGTAAGATTATAGTCAGGGCTATAAAAAATAAAGCCGTACCAGCGTAGGCAAGGAAATTAGTTTCTGGTTCCGGAAAGAAAAATAAAGTACCCAGACCAATAACTATTACTATTGGTATTAAATAATTATTCTTCATTTTATAATAGTTTTAGATAATCTAATCCCATGTATCC
>CALDOH010000066.1 GCA_937912185.1 uncultured bacterium
CAATATAATAACTATTAAAATTATTTGCCACTCTAACCAACCAAGAGGAACAGTCCTCAAGACACGATTAAAAAATGGAATATAAATAGCTATTAATTGCAAAGATAACCCTCCTAAGACTGCTCCATTTAAATATTTATTTCTAAAAGGATTAGATTTAAATATACTATAATTTAAACTTTTTATACTAAAAACGTAACACAAGGTGATGATGGCTAAAGATGTAAATGTGACTGTTCTAGCTAAGTCTAAATTTCCTGTGTCGTGCCAAAAATACCAAAAAAGCCAAAGACTGCTAACGCCAGTTATAAAGCTAATCACCAATATCATAAACTTGCTCTCAAAGTCCAATAAGCTTTTTATTTTCTCGGGTTTTTTATTCATAATTTCTTCCTCTTCTGGCTCCATAGTCAAAGCCAAGGCAGGAAAACCATCATCTACTAAATTGACCCATAAAATATGCACAGCCAAAAGAGGTAACGGTATTCCTAATAACAAACTACCAACAATAATAATTACTTCCGAAAGACTATCAGACAAAAGATATAAAATAACTTTTTTGATATTGGCAAAAATAACTCTGCCCTGTTTGATAGCCATGACAATAGTTTCAAAATTATTATCCAAGAGAACTAGGTCGGCTGTTTCTTTGGCTACATCTGAACCACTAGATACTGCCACACCAATATCAGCCGCTTTGAGGGCCGGCGCATCATTGACGCCATCACCAGTCATAGAAACTACTTCTCCCCTACTTTGCCAAGCTTTGATTATTCTCAATTTATCTGCCGGCGTAACTCGGGCATAAACTTTGATATCAACAATCCTCTTGCTCAACTCATCATCAGTCATTTTGAGCAACTCATCGCCAGTAACTACACTGTCACCTGTGACCGATATACCCAGCTCTTTGGCAATAGTCCGAGCAGTAAACTTATTATCCCCCGTAATAATAACTGTATTTATACCAGCCTTGAGAGTCTGTCTCAAGGTGTCTTTGGCCTCAGGTCGGAGTGGATCAGATAAGCCCCAAATACCAATGAAAGTAAAATCTCGAGGAGATTCTTTACATTTTTCAATGTCCTTGAAATCTTTGGATACCAATTTAAAACCACCAGCCAAAACTCTCAAACCATTTTTGCTAAGTGTTTGCCATTGCTCTTCAAAATACTTATGCCGAACTTTGGACATTTTGACTTCGCGCTGATCATCTAAGTATTTTGTAGAATACGACAAAATCTTTTCTGGAGCACCCTTGATATAGATAATATCATATTTTTTGTTATAGCTATGACGAGTAATCATAAACTTGCGCAAAGAATCAAAAGGAATTTCTTCTAAGCGTTTGTAAGTATTTTTTAAAGCTTTTATATCTGGATGATGAGCTGAAAAAAGAAGCAATGCTTTTTCTGTTGGACTCCCTAGTACTTGCCAATCATCAATATTGTCATCTGGATTTTGAACTACACTATCGTTGGATAAAAATCCCATCTCCATCATGGTCTGAAGTTCGCTACCTATCTCAATATCTTTAAATGACTGAGCCTTCAAATCTAATTGATAGTTACTACTGACAACCTGAGTCACTGCCATCTCACCCTCGGTCAAGGTACCAGTTTTGTCAGTACATATTACTGTAGTAGAACCTAGGGTTTCAGCCGAGACCAAACGCCTGACTAGTCCATTATTTTTGAGTATCCTCCGCATACCCACCGTCAAAATCATAGTCATAGAGATGACTAGACCTTCGGGAATAGCTGAGACAGCTACTGCCACAGAGATAGTAAACATCTCCGCCCAATCATGATCTTTGAAAATACCAAAAACAAACACAGCCAAGGCAATGAGGATAATTATTTTGGTAACATTTTTAGCAAAGGAATCTAATCTTTTTTGCAATGGTGTTTTTTCATCTTTAGTTTCTTTGAGCATGACTGTAATCTGCCCCATCTCAGTATCAACACCCGTGTCTGTAACTACTGCTTGAGCTCGGCCCTCTACTACCAAGGTACCCATAAAAATCATATTTTTTCTTTCTGCTAGAACCGTTCCTACTTCCAAAGGATTAAAATCTTTCTTGACTGGCCAAGATTCGCCGGTCAAAGTAGCTTCGTTTACCTCAAAATCATTTAATTCAAGCAACCTAGCATCAGCTGGTACCCTAGAACCTGCTGCCAAAACAATTACATCACCTGGAACCAATTGTTTGGCTTCGATCTTTTTTTCTACTCCATCACGCCAGACTAGACATTCTTTTTTTACAACTTTATTTAATTTTTCTAAAGATTCATTAGCTTTATACTCCTGGATAAACCCAACTATAACGTTGATGAATACTGCCGCAAAAATAACATAAGCATCAACAAATTCACCAAAAAATAAGCTGATAAAACCAGCTACCAGCAAAACATACACTAAGGCACTTTTAAATTGAGATATAAACAAACGCCCCATGGAAAACTTCTGGGCCTTTACTAACTCGTTTAATCCAAATTTTTCTAAGCGTTTTTCGGCTCCTTGACTACTCAAGCCATTCTTATCAGCATTTAATTTCTTAAGAGTTTGGACAGTAGTCAAATTGTGCCAATTCGTAATTGTCTTTGGCATGTCGTTATTATAACATAATCTCATATTTTAGATAAGAAAAACTTGCCTTTTATTAAATTTGAGGTAAAATTAACATCATGAACCCCGTTAGAAATTCTTACACTTTTATTCTGATGGGGTGAGCTAAATCTAAAAATTAATTTCTAACGGGGTGAAAACAGCGAGAAATATAAAACAAGGTATTGCCAATAACATTAAAAAGGTATTTAATCTTGATTTTGAGATAAATAAAATAAATTTGGTTATACCACCAGAAGAAAATCTGGGTGATTATGCTTTTGAATGCTTTGGTCTAGCCAAAGACTTGAAACAAAACCCAAACGATATTGCCAAGAAACTAGCCGAAAACTTTGATACTAATGATGAGATCATAAAGGCAAATAACGTCGGTCCTTATCTAAATATAAATTTAGGCAAAAATTTCTTTCAAGCCAGCCTTGCTGAGATTTCAGCTGACAAAAACTTTGGTCAATCTGATATGGGTAAAGCCAAAAAAATCTTGATCGAATTTTCTGGACCAAACACCAATAAACCTCAGCACGTTGGTCATGTCCGTAATGATTGTGTTGGCCAAAGCCTAGTAAACATCTACAAAGCCTGCGGCTACAAAGTTATTCCAGTAAACATCATAAATGATCGTGGAATTCATATTGTAAAAAGTATGCTGGCCTGGCAAGAATTTTCCAATGGTGAAACTCCCGAGTCTTCTGGTATCAAGGGTGATCATCTAGTAGGAAAATACTATGTAAAGTTTGGCCAAGTTTTAGCTGAAGAAAAAGCCAAATATACTCTAGAAAAAAATATTGATTGGTCTAAACTAGGGAACCTAGAAAGAAGAAAAGCTGAGGATGAATTCTTAGCTCAATCCCAATGGATGAAAAAAGCCCGCACCATGCTCCAGGCCTGGGAACAAGATGACAAAGAAACACGAGCCTTGTGGGAAACAATGAATTCCTGGGTCTATACTGGCTATGATAAAACTTATGACGACCTAGGTGTAAAATTTGATCATTTAGACTTTGAAAGTGATACCTACCTTTTGGGTAAAGATATAGTGGAAATGGGCTTAGACAAAAAAGTCTTTTTCAAAAAAGAAGACGGCTCGGTTTGGATTGATCTAAGCCAGGATGGACTGGACGAAAAATTAGTCCTGAGAAGTGACGGCACCTCTGTATATATGACTCAAGATATTGGCACCGCTGTCAGACGATACAAAAAATTCAAATTTGACCAAGCAATCTATGTAGTAGCCAGTGAACAAGACTATCATTTCAAAGTTTTATTTTTAATCCTAAAAAAATTAGGCTACGACTGGGCCAAAGATCTCCACCATCTATCCTATGGTATGGTCGACTTGCCTGACGGTAAAATAAAGTCCCGTGAAGGTAAAACTGCTGATGCCGATGAACTAATAGCCAAGATGATTACCAAGGCCAAAGAAATCATGGACCAGGCTGAAAAGAAAGTAGCTACCAATGATGAAGAGAAGGAAGAAATAGCTCGTGAAGTTGGTATTGGAGCACTCAAATTCTTCATGCTTTCTACCAATCCACAAAGAAACGTTACCTTTGTTCCTGAAGAATCAATCTCATTTGATGGCTATACTGGCACTTTTATTCAATATACCCACGCCAGAATATCTACTATGCTAAAAAAGGCTAACAAAATAACCAGTTTAACAAAACTTGATACTCCCGACTACAATGATGAAGAGAAAAAACTTATTAAAACTCTAGTGGGTTTTCCTGAGACAATAAAAAATTCAGCTACTGATTATAATCCAGCTCATCTCAGCCAATATTTATTTAACCTAGCTAAAACTTATAACAATTTCTATCAGCATCATTCAGTCCTAAGTGCTGACAATGAAAACCTTAAACAGATTAGACTAAACTTATCTCAAGAAACCAAAAATATCCTAGCTAAAGGACTAAATTTACTAGGCATCAAGGCACCTAAAATAATGTAATAATAGTTTCAAGCGGCTCTCTCGCTCGCGAGAGAGCCGCTTTT
>CALDOH010000067.1 GCA_937912185.1 uncultured bacterium
TTTATTTTTTTATCTTTATAATATTTAGCAATTATAGAAGCATGCTTTTCACCAGAAGCAGAAAATATGATAGCTCCGTCGGGTTTTCGCTTGAGCGCTTGTTTAAAGTTATTTTCATCAGCAAAAATAGCATCTTTATTTCCATAAAGAAGCTTGGCTGTTGCTATGGCATTGCCACTGCCGACAATTATTGGTTTTTTATATCGGGGAATTTTTATTTTTGGTAATCCTTGATCGGTAAAAAGTTCTAGAGCAGCCAAAACGCAGGTAGATAATGAAGGTAGGTTTTTTTCATCAAACTTATCCATTATTTTTTTATTTTTCAAAATGGTTTTCATATCTTTTTCTTAATTAGTTTTAGAGCAGCCTCAATGATATGAGGGTGTGATAGACCATATTTATCCCATAGCTCTTGTGGTTCACCGGACTCACCAAAGCTATCACGAACGCCGATCATTTGAGTTGGAACTGGGTAGTTTTCTGCTAGCATTTCTACAATAGCACTACCCATACCACCAGCGACTTGATGATCTTCGACAGTAATTAGTTTTTTGGTTTTTTTGACACTGCGTAAAATAGTAGTTTTATCAAGTGGTTTTATGGTATGAAGATTTATTACTTCGGCTTTTATCTTTCTTTTTTGTAATTCTTTGGCAGCCAGTAATGCTTCATAGAGAATTGGCCCACAGGCTACAATGGTAATATCAGATCCTTTCAGTAGAACATCAGCAACTCCGATTTTGAAAGCACTAGATTTGGTAGTAATGATTGGGCTAGCGGGTCGGCCCAAGCGTAAGTAAACCGGCCCTTTTATTTTGGCGGATTCTAGGGTAGCTTTTTTCGTTTGTGTATAATCACAAGGAACAACTACGGTCATGTTTGGTAGAGTGCGAACAATGGCAATGTCCTCAAGCGCTTGGTGGCTAGCACCATCGGGGCCAACAGATAGGCCGGCATGAGAGGAAGCTATTTTTACGTTAGCTTGGGAAAGGGCCACACTAATACGTAGTTGATCCCAATTTCGCCCAGGGCTAAATACAGCAAAGCTAGCGACGTAGGGGATTTTATCGGATAGGGCCAATCCAGCGGCTATACCCATAGCATTTTGTTCGGCTACACCTACTTCAAAAAAACGATTGGGGTATTTTTTGGCAAATTTATCAATTCTAGTAGATTCAGCTAGATCGGCAGAAACAACTACGATATCTTTATTTTTTTTGCCCAGCTCCAAAAGTGCCTCGCCAAAACCATCGCGAGTGGATTTTAATTTAACATTGTCGTAAACATTTCTAGATAGCATTTTTGAGTTGATTTAGAGCCTGCTCAGCCTCTTTGGCCTTAGGTGCTTTTCCATGCCAGGTGTATTTGTTTTCCATAAACTTTACACCTTTGCCCATGGTGGTTTTGGCCAAGACAACCGTTGCTTTATTTTTAGTATTTTTAGCTTTATTTAAAGTGTTGATAATTTGTTTCAAGTTATGGCCATCCATTTTTAGTACTCTCCAGCCAAAAGCCAAGTATTTTTTTTCTAGAGATTCAAGCGGCATAATATCTTTGGTATAGCCATCAATTTGGATGCCATTTAAGTCTACTATATTTATTAGGTTGTCCAGTTTGTATTTATTGGCAGTCATGATTGCTTCCCAGACTTGGCCTTCGTCGTGCTCTCCATCAGAGGTGATACAAAAGACGTGATGGTTTTTATGATCAAGTTTAGCAGCCAAGGCCATACCAACTGCCTGCGAGATTCCTTGACCTAGGGGGCCAGAGCTAGTCTCTACTCCTGGGAGAGTGTTGACATCGGGATGTCCTTGTAGGGGAGAGTTTATTTTTCGGAGGCTTTTTAATTTTACTAAAGGAAAATAACCAGCCCTAGCTAAAGCAGAGTATAGCACCGGGCAGATATGGCCGTTGGATAAAACTAATCTATCTCTAATTGGATTAGTGGGATGGTTGGGAG
>CALDOH010000068.1 GCA_937912185.1 uncultured bacterium
ACGCGTCAAACAAGCTGATGAATTCTACGATCAAATTCCTTTGGCTCATAATATTATAACTGCTTTTAATATTCCCATACTGACAAAAGAGGGTTTTGAAGCTGACGATATTATCGGTACCATCACAAAAGAGGTTTATAAAAAATATGACGACATCCAAACCACTATAGTTACTGGCGACCTCGATGCTCTACAGTTAGTAAATGATCGAACCAGGGTTTTCACTCTCAAACGTGGCGTCAACGATACCATCACCTATGACATAGCGGCCGTCAAAGAACGCTATGGTCTAAAACCAGAACAACTAATAGACCTCAAGGCTATCCAAGGTGACACCTCTGACAATATCAAGGGTGTTAAAGGAATCGGTGCTAAGGGCGCTGCTAATTTGATCCAAGAATTTGGCTCTTTGGAAAACCTTTATAAAAAAATTGGTAACTCTGACGTTAAAGACAGGATAAAAAATTTACTCCTCGAACAAAAAGATGATGCTTTTGCTAGCAAAGAGTTGGTGACCATTGTAACTGATGTACCAATCAAATGGAAACTGGCTGAGGCTGAATTTTCAGATTTTGATCCAGAAAAAGTTCACAAAATTTTCCAAAAATTTGAGTTTAGATCGCTGCTAGACAAAATTCCTCATCGAGATGCCAAGAGTAATTCTCAAATCAGCCTACTTAAAAAAACTGACGCTGACTACACCTATATTAATGATACTGTAGCTTTTGAAGATTTCTATAAAAAATTAAAAACCCAAAAATTATTTGCTTTTGATACCGAAACCTACGGCTTGGATGTTATAAACGATGACATCCTTGGCATATCATTTTGCTGGCAAACTAAGGACAGCTACTTTATCGATCTAAGTAATAAAGAATTACGAAAACTAGTCTTGCCAAAATTAAAATTAATTTTAGAAAATCCAGAGGTTAAAAAAATTGGACATAATATAAAATTTGATTATAAAGTTTTAAAAGTTTTAGGTATTGAATTGGCTGGTTTAGAATTTGATACCCTTATTGCTGCTTATCTTATAAATTCTAACCGTGGACTTAAATTGGAAGAACTAGCTTTTAGTTACTTGGGTTATAAAAAACTTAAACTAATTGAGCTTTTAGATGAGGTACCGAAAAAGAAAGACGGTATAGATGTTTCACAAATACCAATGGATAAATTAGCCTGGTATGGTGCTGAGGACTCTGATATTACTTTTAGACTCTATAAAAAACTATTACCCCTAGTTGAAAGTAATAAAAACCTTGAACTGATAAAAAAAATGGAGTTACCCTTGATACCAGTTCTAGCTGAAATGGAATTAAATGGTGTTGAGCTAGATATAGACTTCCTAGCTGAGATGGCCAAAAAATTTGACCATGAGATTAAGAAAGTTAGTCAAAAAATATACAAACTAGCTGGTTCTGAGTTTAACATCGCATCTCCAAAACAAATAAAAGAGGTATTGTTTGAAGACCTACAAATATCAACAGCTGGTATCAAAAAAACAAAAACCGGTATTTCGACAGCTGCTTCTGAACTGGAAAAAATGAAAGACGCTCATCCTATTATCAAGCTGATCGTCGAACACCGAGAACTGAGTAAATTACAATCTACTTACATCAGGGCTTTGCCTGAATTGGTAAACAAAAAAACCAAGCGCCTACACACCAGTTTCAACCAAGCAGTCACTACTACTGGCCGCCTATCTTCATCTGACCCCAATCTTCAAAATATACCCATTAGAACCACTCTGGGTCGACAAATCCGCCAAGCCTTTGTCGCTCCTTCTGGCTATAGATTACTTTGTGCTGACTATTCGCAAATTGAACTACGACTAGCGGCTTCCATCTCCAAAGACCCCAAGATGATGAAAAGTTTTAAAGATGGTGAAGATATCCACTCTAGAACCGCAGCTGAGATACACAAGATACCTCTAGACCAAGTCAGTAAGGAAATACGTCGGACTGCCAAAGAGGTAAATTTTGGTATTCTCTATGGACTCGGCTCAGTCGGCCTAGCTCAACGTACCGACATGAATCGCAATGAAGCCAAAGAATTCATTGAAAAATACTTTAGAGTTTACAAAAAAATAAAAGACTATATTACCAAGACTAAGTCCTTTGCTCACGACCACGGTTATGTTCAAACTATTTTTGGTCGTCGTCGCTACTTATCAGATATCAACTCTTCTATGCCCATGCTGCGTGCTGCTGCTGAACGCATGGCTATAAATATGCCCCTCCAGGGTACAGCTGCTGACTTGCTAAAGCTAGCTATGATCAAAATCTACCAAGGCTTGCCAAAAATAAGTTCTAAGTCTAAAATGGTCCTACAAGTTCATGATGAATTGGTCTTAGAAGTACCAAAAGATGATCTTAAAAAAGTAGCTAAATTTGTCAAAGACACCATGGAAAACATCTATCAGCTACCGGTGCCCTTGGTTGCTGATATGGAGACCGGCAAAAACTGGGGTAAATTAGAACGCTTATGATTTTTTTCTACTACGGCGAGGATTCTTTCCGCGCTGGTCAAAAAATAAATGCTATCGTCAATAAATTTAGAGATAAGATTGACCCCGGTGGTCACAATATCCAAAACCTCGATGGCGAAACTATTAAAGCCGACGACTTTTTCCAGGCTGTTTCGGTCATGGGTTTTTTGGCTGACAAAAAATTAATAGTAGTAAAAAATATTTTTAATAATAAGAAACTCAAAGACTTCCAGGACTCTCTAATCAACTTTTTACAAAAACAAAAAGACACGCCTGACGAAAATTATATTGTCTTTTGGCAGACTGGCAAGCCTGATACTCGCACCAAACTATATAAAGCTTTAAACAAATTTAAGTTTAGCGAAGAATTCAATAAACTAAGTTCCAATGAACTTAACAAATGGATTTCTGGACAAGTAACAAGAGCTGGTAAAACCATTAAACCCTCTGCCTTAAATCTACTAGTAAACTATGTTGGCAATGATCTTTGGCAACTTGACCAAGAAATAAATAAACTGGTCAACTATGTAGCAGCTGAAATATCAGAAGACGATATCAAAACTTTGGTTCAGGCTAAAATAGACGACAACATCTTTACCCTAATAGATGCTCTGGGGAATAAAGATCGCAGTTTAGCTCTCAAGCTAGTCGAAGAAAAAATAAACGCCGGAGTAAACTCCCAATATATGCTTACCATGATTATCCGCCAATTTAGGCTAATCATCCAAGCAAAGGCTTTGAATCGACAAGCCACTTATCCCGGGGCTGTAGCTCAAGCACTCAAAGTACCTCCAATGGTAGCCAATAAAATATTGGCTCAGAGCAAAAAATATGAACTAGCTCAGCTCAAGGACATCTATCGTCGACTGATGATACTAGATGAAAAACTAAAAACCACCAGTCAACAAGACAAGATACTATTTACTCAAATGATAAACAATATATAAAATCCCTCATTACTGAGAGATTTTTTTATAAGCTTCTTTTATAGCCCAAGACTGGCTCGGATGCCACATCTTATCTATAGCCTCTTGATAATTAAGCCAAACCGTTTGATGGTCTGGGGCTGTGGGGGCGGCAATCTCTTTAATCTTCTTACCTAAATAAAAATGACCATCCATTATAGTATCTTTATTTGTATCGGTAGCAAAGAAGAAATTTAAAGCGTTACCCAAACAATCTCCAATTTCTATCTCCCAACCAAGCTCCTCTATTGCCTCTCGATATAAACATTCTTTATGTGACTCACCATTATCTATACCACCACCAGGCAAAAAATAACCCGTTGAAGTTTTCACCAACGCTACTTTGTTATTTTCAAAAATAATAACATAAGCACCCGGCCTATTGGTATAAACGACTCCTTCTTTTTTTTCTCCAAAAATTATTTTATCTGACATCTTATTTAAAACTTCCTTTCAAAAAACTCTTGCGTTTACTTTCTGCCATGCGCTCTATAGCATAACGCAAAGTTGTTCGGGGTAAATCTTTATAATTGGCTATCAAAAATTTCTCTACTCTGGCTGGATCTTTTTTCCAGGATTCTCGGAGCATCCAACCAACAGCCTTATGCATCAGATCTTCTTTATCACCTAAAAGCAGTTTAGAAAGTTTAAGGCAGTCGTCTAATTTTCCTTCATGAATAAACATAGCTGTAGTAATAATAGAAAATCTTCTCTCCCATAAACTTTTGCTTTTGGCGTATTTATACAAAACTTGTTTGGGTATCAATCTGTCTAAAATAGCCTGCCCCAAAATACGATGAACAGATAAATCTACCAAATCCCAATTGTTTACATTAGCTCTATGCTTAAGATAAAAATCCAAAATCTTTTTCTGTAATATTCTATCCTTATCTTTGACGGCTTGTTTGTTCCTTTCTACTAATATTAAAATGGCCGCCAAACGAATCTCGTGAATCGGAGATTTAATTAATTTAGCTATTTCTATAAAACTTAAATCTAAAAATTGTCGAGCAACCTGCCTTATGTGTGGCACTCGAATTCCTATAAATTTATCGCCCTCACTATATTGACCAGGGCCAGTTTTAAAAAACCACTCATTGCTCTTTTTGCGCTCTGGGGAAGAGTACTTTTTGAGTTCTTTGATTAAGTCTTGAGAAATCATGCTCTCATTCTAACAAAATAAAAAAGCTCCCACAAGGGAGCAATTTATATAATTTATTTTTTCTCTTCGCTGGGCTTTTCTTCGGTCTTTTTGCTAGATTTAGCTTGGATACTAGCACCAGCACCACTCAACATCTTGGAAAATCTTTTCTTCTTCCGATTACCAGTATTTGGTTTAATAGCACCTGACTTAATAGCCTTGTCTACGGCTTTTTGAAGTGAGTGCACAAGCTCAGGTGATTTTTCTTTAATATCGCCCTTAACCACTGCTTTTTGGCCGTTCTTTATGATTTCTTTGACATTTCTTTTAACCAAAGAATTGCGTCGGTTGTGTTTGACGCTCTGCTTTAAATGCTTGATAGCTGATTTCTTATTTGGCATAACTCTACTTTTTTAGTAAAATGATAATAGCTAAGACTTTCAAGATATTACCATAAAATAATAATTAAGTCAAGATACATGTCAGATGAAATTTCTCGCGAACACCAACGTTTAATTATAGAAAAGCTATATCGTTCTGGTGATTCTATCACTAGCACAGACCATTTTAACAAAAAATATGCCTCTAGCATTGGTCATATGGGCGAAAGCTCTATGGATGTCCATGATTTTGCCCGCAAGATGAAGGGTACTGAGTTTTCTAGCTACGACGTAGAAAGATTTACCAAATCTATTACTGGCAAAAATATTGATCTAGAAAAGCTTTAATCTTTTCAATGCTTATAGAACTAGCAGACAGATTCTCTTTGTCTGCTTTTTCTAGTGGTAGAGCTTTATCAACTAAAAAATATCCAATCGCTATTCGTCTCAAATCAGCCAAAAGAGCGCCAGTACCAAGACTCTGCCCAAGGTCATAGGCCAAACTACGTATATAGGTTCCAGCAGAACAAGTCACTTCCAGTTCCAAATGAGGATAAGAAAAGGTTTTTATCTTTAAACTATGTATTTCTACTTTTTTTGTTGGTGGAGTTACTTGCTTACCAGCTCGAGCTAATTTGTATAACTTTTGGCCACCAATTTTCTTGGCTGAAAAAATTGGTGCTTGTTGGTCTATTTGTCCTGTAAATTTTTTCAAAACTTCTTGCAATTCAGCCTGATCAAATTCTTTGGCATTATTATTTATCTGTATCTGCCCTTCTAGATCATAAGTATCTGATGTCTGTCCAAACAAAATACTAGCCTGATAAACTTTTGGTAGATAATGAAAATAGTCTAGAAGTTTAGTAGCCTTGGCTGTTGCCATAATCAAAAGCCCAGAAGCTAGAGGATCCAATGTACCTGAAAAACCAACTCTCTTGATGTTCAAAACCTTACGCAGAACAGAAACCGCCTTAAAAGAATTAAGCCCTTTAGGTTTATCAATAAGGTAAATTTTTGCCTGAGGATCAGCTAAAATATTTTGATATTTTTGATTGGCTACAAATTCTGCCCAAGTTTTTCTATCATTATCAAACATGTCTATATTTTTACCAGAAATTGACAAAAAAATCAAAACCTGGATATTATTAGTATATAATAGTGCCTCTTTAGTCTTAAGGAGAAAGGGGGTGAATATTATGGAAATGCACTGTGATTGTCCACGCCCGCTAAATGTCATTATCGGTGTGTTTCTGATATTTGTCGCTATACTAGCAATATTCAATGTCTGGCAAATATCAATGCCACCATGGACCATATTATTATGCCTGATTTTGGGTTTACTTTCAATCATACTTAATTCTATAAGTCAGACCAGACGAAGAAACGATGACCTTAGTATCGAACAAGCTAATAAGTTACATTCTCGCGATGGCTATTAAAAACTATGCTAATTAAAAAAACATCCTCACTAAAACCAAAGGATGTTTTTTATTTTATTCAATATTCACTATGATGGCCGGTGTGTTCAATAGATTGTCATCTTGATCTTTGACCACCATATAAAGCTTATACACCCCTAGGGCTAAACCGTCGCCCCAAGAAATATTTAGATCTGAGCCCGGTGGCTGAACATAGGTAAACCAATGAGAGTTGTTGTCAGAGGATAGATAATAAAAATCTATCTTTTTTATATTTTCTGGATTGTCCACCCCTAGTTTAAGGTTGATTGGTAAGTCACTGGCAGCGATAGTATCACCATTGCTTGGATCAACCCAGACAATATTAAAGTCTCTATCAGAAATATCAACGTCTAGATTTATAGTAATAGTACTTTCCTTAAAATTATCCTGATCATCAAAAGCAATTGCCTTGAGGTAGTGACGTCCGTTGCTCAAAAACGGATTGATGGTGTAGTTATAATCAAATGGTTCGTGGCGGCTTTCCCCAACCCTTTGATCATCAACAAAATATTCTACTCGCTCTACTCCCCGCGGAGCATCAGCATCAACTTTCATGATAAAGCTACTTTGGGTGATATTATCACTGTTGTCGGGATCAACCCAACGAATACTTGGTTGCAATTCTGGCCGATGAACATCATCTGATTCTGTCGGCGGAGTTTCATTGAGATAACCTTCTTTCTCTACCCAGGCCAAGACAGGAGCTTCCCACAAACTGTATTGTGGCTCATGATTTGGATCAGACAAAGGCTCTCCTAAAGGATCATTTATATTTACATACTGTAATATGCTATGTACGTCACGATAAGTTCGCTCCTCTATATCTGTATAAGGTGTATATTCAGTGGCTAGCTTGCCAGATTTTTTATCAATCTTTACCTTAGTCTCTTGACCGATAGTACCGCAAACCATCGGCTTATCACAATCACCCAGCTCATGGGCTTTAAAGGATTTGATCTCATATTTTTTAGTATACTCCCTCATGAACTTATTCCAAATCGGAGCTGCCGCTGAAGAACCACTAGCCCCTCGTTTCATTTCGGCATTGTCGTTATTTCCTACCCAAACACCAGTGGCTATATTTGGTGTAAAGCCAAGCAACCAAGCATCACGATAATCATTGGTCGTACCAGTTTTGGCAGCCACTTGTCTATCAGGTAGTGTCAACCAATTATTTTGACCAAAAGCGTAGGCTCGAGCATCATTGTCTGACAAAATACCATTTAATACTCTAACATACTCTTTATCAATTACCCGACGGCCTTTATTATCTTCTTTTTTCCAAACCACATCACCATTGGAATCTCTGATTTCCAAAATAGCGGCCGTATCTTTATAAACCCCTTCACGAGCCAAAGCAGCATAAGCATTGGTGTGCTCTAATAATTTGACTTCAGCTCCACCCAGTACCAAGGACAAGCCATAACGATCTGGCTCAGTCAAAGTAGTATAGCCAAAACTATTAGCTAAATCTATAACATTATAAACACCAGCTAAATAAAGAGTTTTTACTGCTGGAATATTGAGTGAGCCTGCCAAGGCCTGCCTCATGGTCACCGGCCCTCTTTCTTCCAAGTCATAGTTATGAGGCTCATATTTTTCACCCGAAGCGGCAAAGTTGGTTACTAAGTCAAATAAGATTGTCTCTGGCCGATAACCCTTTTCAAAAGCCTTGAGGTAAGCAAAGGGTTTCATAGAGCTACCTGGCTGACGTTTGGATAAAGCCACATTAACCTGACCATCTATCTCGTCGTTAAAATAATCCTTGGATCCAATCATAGCCAATATATCGCCGCTCTCAACATCAACTGATACCAATGAAGCATTATTAGCTTCGTATTTTTCTAGGTTGGTAGGAGCTATTTCATCAATAGCAGCCTGAGCCAATTCCTGGGCCTGCCAATCAAGGGAAGTAATAATAGTCCAACCACTTTGCTCAATCAAAGTAGCGCCGTATTCTTGTTCCAACAGCTCACGGACATACATCACAAAATGAGGAGCCTTGATATTTTCAGTTCGTTTCTTAAAAGCTAGGTCTTGAAGTTTTGCTTCTTCGGCCTGCTCCTCTGTAATATACTTTTGCTCTACCATCAAATCCAAAATGTATTGCTGGCGGCCAATCAACAAATCTTTATTGGTACCATAAGGAGAATAACGAGTTGGCCCTTGAGGTAAGGCGGCTAAAATAGCAGCCTCGGCAATAGTAATATCCTGAACTTCTTTGCCAAAATAATATTCTGAAGCGGCTTCCACCCCATAGACTGCTCCGCCATAAGGAATCTCATTGAGATAAAATTCTAGGATCTGATCTTTGTCATATTTTTGTTCTATCTGCCAAGATAAAATCCATTCTTTGATTTTACGAGACAAGCTACGCTCATTGGTCAAGATGGCATTTTTGACAAATTGTTGAGTTAAAGTAGAACCACCTTGAGCTGACTTACCCTGAAGTCGAGGTACGATCTGACTACGAAGTATGCCCCAAAAAGAAATTCCCTTGTGGCTGTAAAAACTTTTGTCTTCAATTGCAATAGTGGCTTGTTTGACGTGTTCAGGAATATCTTCAAAATTAACCAAGGTACGATTTTCATCACCATGAACTTCATAGAGTAATACCTCGCCATTTCTATCATATATTTTGGTACTGAGAGCAATAGAACGATCCATGATTTTACCTGGCTCAGGTAGGTCTTTAGAATAAAAAGCAAATAAACCAACCACAAAGATAGCAAATAAAAATAAGGCTCCCAAGGCATAGGGCCAGATCTTTTTAATCAACCTCAACCACCAAGGCCGATGTTTATGAGTATTAGGCTGCTTATTTTTGCTAAACTTAGGAAAAAAAGGCTTTTTTGGTTTTTTCCTATTTAACTTTACATCACTAATTAGCGGCCGAGAGCGAAAAGCTGAGTCTGGGTCACTAATATGACGACGTCTAAAATTTGACTTGAGTTGAGGGATTGGCATACTCTTTGAATTATAGCAAAAATACGCTATAATTTGAATAGAAACTATTAAAAATTTAGACAAAAGTATGAATAAGATTAGTACAGATCAGGAAAAAATTCAAGGATTATTGACCAGAGGCATAGCTAATATCTATCCTTCTAAGGCTTTTTTGGAAAAACAGCTAAAAAGCGGTAATCAACTTAGTCTATATTTGGGTATTGATCCGACTGGCCCAACTCTCCATCTAGGACATATTATTCCTATGGAAAAGCTAAGACAATTTCAAGAATTGGGTCATAAAATAATTTTACTTATCGGCGACTTCACTGGCACTGTTGGCGATCCAACTGACAAAGGAGCTACTCGCCAGGCGCTTACTCATGAACAAGTACTAAAAAATGCCAAGGATTACAAAAAACAGGCTTCAACAATTTTGGACTTTAGTGGGCCAAATAAGGTAGAGTTAAAATACAATAGCACTTGGCACAATAAAATGAATTTTGGTGATGTTTTGAATCTATCTACCAACTTTACCGTCCAACAACTACTTGAGCGCGACATGTTCCAAGAACGCATCAAGGCTGGCAAGCCAATCCACCTTCATGAATTTATGTATCCGGTGCTTCAGGCCTACGACTCAGTCGCTATGGATGTTGACGGTGAAATCGGCGGCAACGATCAAACCTTCAACATGC
This sequence comes from uncultured bacterium, assembly GCA_937912185.1. Classification (GTDB taxonomy): domain Bacteria; phylum Patescibacteriota; class Patescibacteriia; order UBA1558; family GWA2-36-10; genus BM519. The sequence goes on from CALDOH010000068.1 coordinate 10,079, forward strand.
TCTCTGGCCGAACTTTGATGAAATCCATGACCGGCAAAGAAAAGTTTGTTATCACTATGAAACTTTTGGTTGACCCCAGTGGCAAAAAAATGGGCAAAACCGAGGGTAATATGCTAGCTCTCAATGACTCAGCCAAAGATATGTTTGGCAAAGTTATGTCTTGGACTGACGGCATGATAGTAGACGCCTATGAGCTCTGTACTAGGCTGGAAACTGATAAGATAAAACAAATTGCCAAAGAACTCAAGGCTGGCAAAAATCCTCGTGATTACAAATTCAACCTAGCACAAGAAATTGTCTCTATATACCACGGTAAGGTCAAGGCTAAAAAAGCAGCCGAGGAATTTGTTCAAATTTTTGCTAAGGGTGGTAAACCAGATAATATTAAATCATTTAATATAAAAACTGGTGCTGTTAGTCCAATTGATCTTTTGATGGAATTAAAATTTGTCAGCTCCAAAGGTGAGGCTCGTCGCTTGATCGATGGCGGTGGTATGAAAATCAACGACGTCAAGGTAAGCTCTTGGAAAGAAAGTGTTAAAATAAAATCCAGCGACATAGTTCAGGCTGGTAAAAGAAAATTTGGCCAGATAAAATAGCTAACATGCTTACAAATAAAACAAAAAAATATTTTATTTTAGCTGGAATTGTTGGGCCGATTGGATATTTTGCACTACTGGTGACTCTAGGTTTACTGTGGTCAGGATACAACCCCATACTCCAAAGCATGAGTGAAATTGGTGGTGTTGAATCTCCCTTCAAAAACATAATGAATATTTTTGGTTTCTCACTCTTGGGTATACTAATAGCTCTATTTGCCCTTGGCTGGCAAAAAACTTTTCCTAAAAATTTAATCATAAAAATATCCAGCCTATTACTGCTAGTAGCTGGTTTTTTTATGTTCCTAGTGGGCTTTTTCCCCTGCGACGCTGCTTGTATAGATGTAACTACAACCGGCCAACTCCATTCTTTTACTAGTACTATTCCCTCCATTGCTATGCCCCTGGCGGCTATGCTCTCGGCCTTGTATTTAGCTAAGGCCTGGGGTAAGAGGTGGGGTTATCTTTCATTTTATCTTGGCCTATTGTCTATGGCCTCTGGCCCAATCATGTTTATCCCTGCCGCAGAAGCCTATGTTGGCCTAATACAAAGAGTAGGCATTGGCCTATCGCTTTTGTGGATGCTCCTAATGGCCATAAAAATACTGAGGAAAAATTAATCTAAGAAAAAACATACTTCAACTATCACCGCGTATGCGGTTCCCGCCAGAAGCGGACACAGCGCGGACTAAATAAAATATTATGAATGAAAACTTTGAAAACCAAAAATATCCTGAGATCTTTAAAGTTAGTACTGAATTAGAGGTTGCTGGGATAAAAATACCAACAACTTTTGAAATAAAAGAAGATAACTCTTTTTGTCTTTATAGCGATCAGTATGAAGAAGAATTGAATACAAATGGGATGATTAGCAATGGGGTAGCAAGAATAAATCATATTCACATACCCAATGAATTAAGGGGTAAGGGAATTGGAAAAATGCTACTCTCTGAATTAGAAAAACAATTACAAAATTATGGGGTACATACAAGTATTTCTACATTTTCAAAAACAGAAACTATAGACTTTTTTTTGAGTCAGGATTATAAGATTGTACCTACAGATACAATCTCAGAAGAGGAACGGGGTGCTTTATATATGGACAGAGAACCGATTGATGACTGGATTCAAGGTGAAGACGACTATAATATTTTAAAATCTCGAAATAAAAAAAGGTTACGAAAAAAAATTGTGCTATCAAAAAATATTAAAAATGGAACTTCATAATAATTTTATTATAATGTATAATCTAACATATAAACATCTAATAGTTAACCTAAAATTATGGACATAAAAAACACACCGAAACAACACCTAATAGTAGGCGTCTTCTCTCTGGCATTGGTTGCCATCTCAAGATATCTACTTGAGATACCTCTATCTACATCATTTGGTAGGGTTTCATTTATACTCCTATCTATGATTCTAGTCATTGGTCCACTGATGAGACTAAAAAAACCTACCAAAAGTTCATCTCCTCTAGCTACTCCTTGGAGTTGGCGGGGTGAGCTGGGCATTTGGTTTGCTCTCACAGCCTTAACTCATTTTATAATTGTACTAACCGGTAGACCTCTTTCAGCCTTGATAAAAATAGGTGGCTCAGGCTATGGACTGGCCAATTTTCTTGGATTGATTGCTTTGTTCTGGGCCTTGATACTAACTGCTACTTCTTTTGGTAAGGTAATCTTATTTCTTGGTGTGAGAGCTTGGAAATGGCTCCATGGTATGACTTATGTAGTATTTTATCTTGTGGCCGGACATTTTGCTTATTTCCAATTCTTCTCAACCCATGGCGAGATAGGCCCTGATTGGTTTGGCTATACTGCTGTAACAATAGCAATAAGTGTGGTCGCACTACAATTGATCGCATTTGTGGTGTCTATTAAAAAGCAGCGAAAAGAGAAGTTGATTAAATAAAATAAACTTTAATCTAAGGGGCTATTTATATTTTGAAAAAAATTGCGAGCGACCTTGGTATATTTTTCAGTAGTCTTGATACTACTATGACCCAATAGTTTTTGAATAAAACGAATATCCAGTCCGTTCTCCAATAAATGAGTAGCAAAACTATGACGCAGGCTATGACAGCTAGCGTCTGTTTTTATTTTTGATTTCTCTACAGCTTGATCAAAAATTTTTTGAGCACTCCTTTGACTGAGATGGCTCTTCTCAATCTGACCACCAAACAGATATTTTTGTTCACTTGGTAATTTTGGCAAATATAAATTCAAAAATTTTGAGCTAATATCACTGAGTAAAGTATATCTATCTTTACTGCCTTTACCATCTTTGACCAATAGACTTCTACTATTCATATCCAAATGAATAATTTTTAGCTTTACTACTTCTGATACTCTTAATCCTGAGCCGTAGAGCAAAGACAAAAGTAATTTGTGTTTGATATTGCTAGCACAGTTGATAATTTTTATAATTTCTAGCTTTGTCAAAACTATAGGCAAAAACTTTTCTTTTTTGGGACGACGAATATTAAAAAACAG
>CALDOH010000069.1 GCA_937912185.1 uncultured bacterium
AAGGCAGAAGTGTCGCCTAATATATTTAGCTTAATTCCTTTTTTGTGCAGATAATCTAACTCTTGAGTGACCATTAATTTAAAAAGTTCCATTAAATAGCCAACTTCTTCTTTGCTTCTTTTCCAGTTTTCAGTTGAAAATGCATAAACAGTTAAAATTTTGACTCCCCTATCAAAAGCGTGGGTAGCAATTTTTTTGAGGTTATCAAAGCCGCGTTTGTGTCCAAAAAAGGTGGGCTTATTCCTTGCTCGGGCCCACCGACGATTACCGTCAAGTATGATTCCTATATGATGAGGAATTTGATCCATATTTATGTTGTTTCGTTATATAGAGACCTCAAGACAAATTGAGATACAGCATAGGCAGACAAGACAATCGCTAGACCAATGACTCCAGCGACCATAGCGCTATTGCCGGTTTTGTTTTTATCAGCATCGCCATAGGCAGTCATTTTTACAAAACCACCATAGATAATACCACCAGTGGCTATAATACCTAGAAATCCCAAGGCAACATTGATGACGCCGGCAATGGTGTCACCGATGTTTTTTGTACCAGTGTTGAGGTTTTGTAGGGCATTGGCTCCCCAAATATCACCAGCAGCAGCCTGAGCAGAGGCTAGCTTTGGTATTAGTAAAAGGCTAAAAATTAATACTTTTTTCATACTATTCATTACTAGTGGTTAAAGAAGCTTTTAAAATTTCTACGCTTGGTTTTGTTGGTGGGGTACCGGATACATCTTCTACACTAATCACTACTTCGCTATAAGCCAATAATTGCTCATAAACTTCAGTTACATTATAGCTAGCAAGATAACCCAAGTCAGTTTTTTCTAGTGGACCAATAGAGATATAAGAATTTGGATCAATACCACCCGTAAGCCAGGCATGATAATATTTTTTTGCGGCTAGATCTTGTAAAGTAGCATTAACTTCTACTGTATAAAATGTTACGCCATTAGTACTACGAGTAACAATACCACTACCACCAAGAGATGCAATGGGTTCTAAATTATAACCCTTAGCCTCTATTGGATATTGATACCAGGCGCCATCTTCATTAGTTTCCTCTTCTATTGAAGAAACACTAGAATTTTGATTTTCTGGTGTAGGCTCGGTATTTTGCTTATTATAATAAAAATAGCCCAGAATAAGTAGTACGATTATTACAATTGATATGTATAAATTTTTCATATGTTTTTATTGCTCTATTATACCAATTAATAATTAATTTGCCAATAAAAAAAGTCCCGTTTTGAGTGTAGTTTGCGGTGATCACGGGACAGATTCGAGACGGCTTGAGCTGATTACATGCGGCTCAACTGTCTGGCGGTACCAGTCAAGGTTGGGGGTGTGGAAAAAATCTTGTTCTAGCTGGACACTAATATGGCTACCATCGGTGTGTAGGACACTCATCCCGTGTTCACAAAGGTCTGGGTGACCGATTGCTTGGGAAAGGGATAGCCGAATTATGTCACCAACACTAGCGCCGATAAGCACTTTGTCTTGCGCCACTTCTGCGGGCGTAGGTACTCTAAAGGTCGTGGACATATCCACCTCCTCGTTGAAGGTTGTTGAAGGAGCTTAATTGACAATTATATAAATTGTAATATATCTTTAAATTAGTTCCTTGAAAGGGGTTGGTCATGAACCAAACAGCGCTTACAATAGCTTGGATAGACTTGGGAGTTGGTCCAAAAATTCCGCCACAGACTCCAGTCCTAGTCCTAGAACCGCCGACAGTACACAATATCCAATTATCAACAAATAATCTCGCAACATTTTCTCTCTATATACTTATTGCTGTACCGGCTCTGGGTATGCAGCAGTTTGAAGTCCCCTTCGATAAAGTCCAGTTAACTATACAGACTGAACTAAGGCCTCACTAAAGAGGCTTTTTTTATATCTTTTTAATACTCTTGAGAAATACATAAGCAATAACTCCACCAGCAATTGCTGTAACGAGTTGAGGCCAGGACATCATAGCAGAAACTTTTGCGGCAATTTCTTTTTTGAGTAGCAGGTGTATTACTAGATAGCTGGTAGACCACAGGAATATAAATTTTAAAACACTAGCACCGACAATACCTACCCAAAAATTTTTATCCTTGGCTTTGTCAAAAGCCACTATCATAATGGTATTGCTGATAATGATAAATGGCACCATTGGAGCTAGCACTGCTGGCAAAAGTCCTGCGGCCAAGGCAATGGTACTGGGCAAAAGTCCCATGATAATAGCATTTTGGGATCCCAGTAAGACAACAGCAATAAATAAAATTGCGTTGACCAAGGGACCAGTTAGCCATTGTTGGTGAAATAATGGCAAGATTACTGCAATTGCCAATAAACTAGCAAATTGTGCCAGCATCTTTACCTTAACATTTTGTAAGCCTAAAACTTTTACTTTCTCCATGTAATTAAGTTATTTTTTATAATTTTTTGGATAAACTTCTTTATCCTTTTTACTAAATTTAGTATGGCATACTTTATGGACGTTGTCATGATCTGCTAAAAATTCTTTGTATAGGTTTTTGACAAAGACACTTTCATCAGCCATACGGATGTTATTGCGGGTGTCTACATTATAAAGTCCTTGGGCACGTTTTTTACGAATTTCATCGTTGACTGGCACTGGTTGACCACCACCACCAATACAACCACCAAAACAAGCCATCATTTCTACGTAGTCATAGGCCCTAGGATTTTCTTTGAGCTCGTCCAATATTATTTTGGCGTTAGCCGCACCATTGATCACACCTACTTTTAATTTTGTACCATTGATATCTATTTCTGTTTTTTTGAAACCCTCAATGCCGCGTACTTGCTCAAGCTCGAGTTGGGGTAGTTTTTTGCCGGTAATCATTTTATAAGCAGTCCGTAAAGCTGATTCCATCACTCCACCGGAAGCACCATAGATCACTCCAGCACCAGTAGGCACACCGAGGAAGGGATCAGGATTAACAGCTTTGACATTTTTGAGGTCAATTTTATTTTTCTTAAGTAATTGAGCAAACTCCCGAGTAGTCAGCACATGATCGACTGGTTTGATATCACCAATCATATTTTCTGGCCGCTCTATTTCATATTTTTTGGCTACACAAGGCATGATGGATATGACGATGATGTCTTTGGGATCAATGCCTTTTTCTTTGGCCCAATATGTTTTGATCAGTCCGCCCATGATGATCTGCGGTGAACGAACACTAGTAAGATGAGGGATAAATTCTGGATGATAAAATTCTAAAAATTTTACCCAGCCAGGGCAGCAAGATGTAAACATTGGCAGGGTAGCCTTTTTATCGCCTAGTCGTTCGATCAACTCTTTGGCTTCTTCAATAGTAGTGACATCAGCACCAACTGAAACATCAAAGACATGCTCTATACCTAGTTGTTTGATAGCACCAATCAAGCGTCCAGTTACTATTGAGCCGTGCGGCATATCAAACTCTTCGCCAATAGTACTACGGATAGATGGAGCAAATTGAAATACCACGGTCTTGCCAGCGTCTTTTTGTCTGAGTGGCTCCTCTATTGCTTCAAATTCACCGACACCTTCAAAAGCACCGACCGGACAATGAGTTATACATTGACCACAGTAGATACAATCCTTATCTGGTTTGCTAGATGGTACTACTTCATAAAAATCTCCGACTTTTTCATACTCTAGAAAACAGGCCCCTACTTTTTTACAAATATCTACACAAATACCACAGTCGACACATTTTTTGGCATCAAATTGCAAAGCTGGTCCAAAATCATGAACTGGATGATCTTTTTTACGATCAGGAAATTTGTTTATTTTTACATCATAGTCTTTGGCAAATTTTTTGATAGTACAGCCATAGCGATAGATGCAATCATTACATTCTTCGCAATGTTCAGTGAATATTAGTTCTAGATTGGTCTTTTTGGCCCTAGAAATGGCCTCAGAATCGGTTAAAATGTCCATATCAGGCTCGACCTGGGTATTGCAAGCAGTAAACAGGCCCTTTTTACCCTTTATCTCTACCAGGCATAGTCGGCATGATCCTTGAATGACGGTGTCGGGATGATAGCAAAGGCGGGTTATAAATATTTTATTTTTCAAAGCCACATCCAAAACAGTCTGACCTTCTTTGGCACGATAAGGATTGCTATTTATTTTTATAAAAAATGTTTTTTTATTTTTTGACATTATAATTTTAAAATTTTATCCGCCAAGGTTCTAAATGGTGCTACCACCATTTTTCCCAAAGCACAGAAGCTAGTATTTTCTAAAGTAAATAAAAGATCCTCAAAGTGTTCTTTGTCGATCTGTTTATTTTTTATCATTTCAGCTAAACGGTAGGTGCCCTCACGGCAAGGAGTACACTTGTCGCAATTTTCTGCCATAAAAAACTTAATCCATTTTTCCATTAATTCATAAGGATCCGTTTTGGCCTGGTTATACACTACAATGGAGGCTGAACCTTGGGCTGGAATAGTCAATTCACTAGACAATAAAATTGTGCCACTAGCTCCTCCACCGACTTGAGTATAAAATTTAAAGTCAGGATAATTTTTTGTTTGTTCGAGAACTTGCTTCACACTTAGCTCGCCAGATAGTTCATAGACGCCGGGATTTTTGACATCACCAACAATGGTGTACATTTTTTCGTTGTGGTACTCACCACGCGCAATTTTTGCCACATAATAAAATGTTTCGATATTATTTATCAAAGTTGGTTGACCAAAAATACCAACTTGTCCAGGAAATGGTGGTTTGTGTCTAGGTCGGAGAAGACCTGCTTCTATTTCCTGACAAACCATGGTTTCTTCACCAGAAAGATAGCCACCCTTTTCTTCAAATATTTCTATCGGCAAATCTCCAATGATTTTTTTTAGATTAGCTTTGTATTTTTTAAAATAATCTTTGCGTAAATAAATAAAAGCCGAACTATTGTCTATCGTCTCTAGAGCAATACGCAGTCCCTCGACTAGTAGCTCTGGATAGTGCTCGACTATGTATCCGTCTTTTTCAGTTGCTGGCTCACCTTCTGAACCATTGGCTACAATATACTTGGTATCAGATTTTTGATCCAAGACCATCTGCCATTTCAAGTGAGTTGGAAAAGCGGCTCCACCGCGACCGAGTAGCTTGGTTTTTTCTAGCTTGGCGATTATATCTGACATATGTATTATATTTTAGCATATTTTTTATATTTGATGAAATAAAAAAGGGACCAAGAATGATCCCGAATAGGTTTATGAGAGAGCCGTTAGCTCACTAGCGGTTTTACGCGCCGAAGCTGCTATTTGCTGTGCCTTGTCACGAGCTGCTCCAGTGTAGAGCTCAGGTTGATGCAAGAAGTCTAGGACTTCCGCTGGGATTGCTCCAAGGACTCGGAGCAGATCTGTATCTTCCTCTGCCTTGGCTGTCAAAACAGCTGCTAGAGGCATTTTTTCGCGCATAGCTATGGGCATGAGTTCGTGAGAAACAAAGTGATGAGCATCACCCTCATAACCTGCCATTTGCAGGGCAATGTAGATGGGCTCTGCCAAAATATAGCGTGAACTGAGGTCAAAATTGCGCTGACAAGCGCTCGGATCAACAGTGATCCGACGGATGAAAGGCCGACCTTCTTCGGTCTTGCGACGAAGTAGGCTATTGAGCTGTTGCTGGAGATTGACCAGAATGACCGGGAAGTCACGCATGATACAACTAGCCACCAAATCACGTTGGTGGTCGGTGACCATGATCTCCATGACTTTCCAGAATTCGGCCTTTGACTTCAGCCACATGCCTTCCATGTTTTCGAAAGTGATGGGATTGCGTTTGTGCGCCATGGTCGATGATCCGACCTGTCCATCCGCAAACTCCTCGGCCACTTCCCCGATTTCACTACGCATCAAGTGACGACAGTCTCGCCCGAGCTGGGCTATAGCTGCTGACATCTGGATGCAAGCAAAAAGGAAAGAGCTGAGATTTTCGGGTGGTAGCACCTGGGTGCTGATGGCAGCCGGTTCAAGACCGAGCTTACGCAAAACCATAGCTTCGAATGTATGGGAAATTTTGACCTCTGCTGGTTGCTCCATATGCGATCCGTAGAATCCTAGACCAACTTGAGCATTGTAGGCACCAACCGCGCCAGAGATTTTGCCGACCAAGCCAGTGGCGGTTTCGTCCATACGCTTCCAGTTGACGCAGATTCGATTGAGGATAGATGCCAGCCAAAAGCCGACCGTGATGGGTAGTGCATGTTGGCCGTGGGTACGGCCGATCTGTAGCTGATCCGCAAACTGGTCAACTAGGTCAGCAAAATTGCCTACTAGGTCTTGGAGTGATGGTCTGAGAACATCACGGTAGGCACTACGGTAGTGCAACATACGACCAGTATCGAGTGGATCGTAGCTGGTCAATGGTACATGTACCCAAGGAGCCAAGCGAGGCCCGACTATGTCTTGGGCAATCCGCACCCAGGCACGAACATCGTGACCAGTTGCTTTGCCGTAGGTACCGCCAGTTCTTTCAACCTCATCTACCAAGGTAGTTCTGATCGCCAACAGACGATTGATCACATTAGGACTAAGGTCCGCCATTACTTCGGCCGGAATGGTCCCAATTTCACCTAAAGTCTGCATGACAGCGACCTCGACTTCAGCTACGCCCTGAAAGAGTTTGTCATAGCCAAAGATAGGCCGAAGTTGCTTGGGTTGATAGCGTGGGTTGCCAGGAAGCATCAGATTTTCCAATGTTTTCACCTTCTCTCATGGTTTCAAGGTACGTTGTTACGGGGGAACTTTTATACCTTAGCATATATCTAGATATTGACAAATAGACATACTTATTGTATTATCCCCTATTATCTCAAGTGTCCCTTTAATCACCTAGGAGGTGAAGTATGGAACAACCGATAGTAATCTACACGCTGTATTTCATCAGCGGTATCTTACTGGGATTTGTACCTCATTTTTTCATCGGTGCTGTCACCGACTCTCGAATCCTGGCTAGACTTCCTATCGGAGTCACTGTTGCGGCAATCGCCTATCTCCTCACCCTACAAGGGTTTGATTTTGTAGAAAATCCCATATACACGATTCATCGTTGGGGAATTGGCATCGCCATACTCTGTGGCTCACTTCTGGGCAACTACTTTTCCTACAAGCTTCTTGTTCGTACTTCCGGAAATTAGTTTTCCGGTTTTTTATTTGCCTTGACAATAATGTAGATTAGTACTAATTTAGCTAGAATCGTTCGTACCCTGAAATCACCCCAACGAGAGGAGCCTATGTGGCTATCGACGTCAGCCGTCGGGTAAACAATCGAATCACTCGATATTCACCCGGTGGTAATCTGGACCACACAGCCAAACTCTATCGTGCTATGGCGGCTATCCGTCATCCCCAGGTAATGGCGCATACCGATCGGGTGGCGCTTCTGGCCGAAAAGGTCGCCCAGGCCATGGGCAAGGATACCAAGGCGGCTTTCTTTGCTGGCTTACTTCATGACTTCGGCAAAATCGTCTTGCCGGACACCCTATTTGATGGCCACAACATCTCGGCCGATGAATACACCAACATCAAGTCACACGCCATTTCCGGTTTTGATATCCTGGGTGAATTCCACATGTTCACCGCTCTGTGTGCCGGTCTGCACCACGCTCTTTACAACCGCGGCTATGGGCTAACCATTGATGATTTCCCTAGTGGGATCACCCTACCGCTGATCAAGAAGGTCCTAGAGATCGCTAGCATCGTCTCGATCTGCGATTTCATCGATGCCTACACCCACCGCAAGACCAAGCTCAAGCACAGCCCAGCTAGTCAGGGCAAAGCTCAAGGCCAGTCCTTGCGTGAGCTACTCTTGGCTCAGTATCCCGGTGATGCAAATATCATTGATCTGGCTCTAAAAACCAACTGTGAGTTTGCTCCGGCAGACTAGAAATATTCCGTCAGTTCTCTGACGGTTTTTTATTTGATATTGACAAAATCTATATTATATGATATAAAAATATACTGCTCTTTTCGTGTTCGATCCGCCCGTTGATGACTGTCTCTAAACCGGAGGTGCTCTCATGAGCAAACGTCTGTCCGTCCTGATCCTGTCCCTTCTCACTGTGCTGGTGGCCTTCCAGGTCGCCGAGTTCTGGACTGCCCCGCAATCCCCGGCCGACTTCATCAAGTCCAGCATCGCCATGCGGCGTGTCCAGGACCAGGTCCGGGAGGCCTTCGACAAGGGCGGCGATGCCGCCGTCGAGATGATGGCCAACCAGCCAGTCACCGAGATGGGCTACAGCTTCACCGTCAGCCTGACGTACGGCGAAGATGGGGTCTACTCTTGGACCGATGCCTTCGTCAGCCTGTACGGCGATCCCAACGAGGCCTACATGGCCACGGGTCGAACCTTCTACGACAAAAAGGTCCTGGCGGAGTGGAATACTCCTTACGAGCCTCCGCACCAGACCCTGGTGTCCATGACCACGGCGCTGCGTACCAGCAACATCCTGCTCAAGCGCACCGCCATACTGCGCAGTTGATCACCTGATCAATGCCGGTAGCTAGCATGAATTTGCTAGCTTTTTTCTTTGCATAAAATAAAAAAGGGTAGAACACTTAAGTCTAATTCCCTCTTATGAAGACTGCCTTTTATTTTACCCCCCTCTAACTCCCCTTATGAAGGGGGAGAACCAAAAAATTCCTCCCCTTAGTAAGGGGAGGTTGGGAGGGGTTAACGTTTTATTTTTCTTCGTTCAGTTTCACTCAAATACTGTTTGCGTAGACGGACATGATCGGGAGTCACTTCTAGGTATTCATCATCTGAGATTATTTCCAAACCTTTTTCAATACTAAGGATGGCTGGTGGCACTAAAGCAATGGCTTCGTCAGCACCTGAGCTACGCATATTAGAAAGTTGCTTACCTTTGGTTGGATTGACCATCATGTCAGCACCTTTGGCAGTATTGCCAAGGACCATACCTTCATAAACTTCTACACCCGGCCCAACATATAATGCGCCGCGATCTTGAAGATTGAATAATGAAAATCCCAAAGCTTTGCCAGTGGCCATAGAAACCATAGAGCCAACGTCTCGTTTTTTGATCTCACCAGTATGTGGCCGATAACCAATCATCCGAGCACACAGGATACCTTCACCACGAGTATCGACAGTAAATTCACCTCGATAGCCAAGTAGGCCTCTAGTTGGTATTTCAAATATCAAACGCATTTGACCATTATTACTCTTCATATCAATAGCAATACCTTTGCGCTTGCCCATTTTCTCCATGACAATGCCAGAGCTTACTTCAGGTACATCAATAGTTACTTCTTCAAATGGTTCAAATTTTTTGCCATCACGCTCTTCGATGATTACCTGTGGCTGTGATACCTGTAGTTCAAAACCTTCACGACGCATAGTTTCAATCAAGATAGCGGCGTGTAGCTCACCCCGACTATATACTTTGAAACTATCGCCAGAAAAATCAATTTTCAAACCAACGTTTACTTCTAGTTCTTTTTCTAGACGTTCTTTGATTTGTTTGCTGGTGACATACTTGCCTTCGCGTCCAGCAAAAGGAGAATTGTTGACCAAAAAGTCTAGTGAGATAGTCGGTTCGTCTACAGTGATAGCTGGTAGTGCCTCTTGATCAGCTGATACACAGAGTGTTTCACCAATATCAATATTAGGGAAACCTGACACCATCACAATATCTCCAGCGACTGCTTCTTCGGTTTCTTTGCGCTCTAGACCATGGAAGGTAAAAAGCTTGGTAACTTTACCAGTAGCATCAGTGCCATCCATTTTCTTAAGGATCAAGTTTTGACTATTTTTGATAGTACCTTCATAGATACGGCCAATAGCTAAACGTCCGAGGAAATTGTCATAGGCAAGGTTGAAAACCTGAAAACGTAGTGGGGCTGCTATATCTGATTTGGCGGCCGGTACTTTTTCTAAAATTACATCTAGTAGCGGCATGATATCCTTGTCTTCATCAGTCAAATATCTTTTGGCCATACCATGTTTGGCAATACTGTATACTGTTGTAAAGTCTAATTGCTCATCAGTAGCACCGAGATCCATAAATAGTTCAAAAACTTGTTCATGAGCCAGATTAGGATTGGCGGCTGGCTTATCAATTTTGTTGAGAATAACAATTGGCTTGAGGCCTAGCTCCAGAGATTTCTTTAGTACAAATCTAGTCTGAGGCATCGGACCTTCCTGAGCATCGACAACTAGTAGCACACTATCGATTGAGCGCAGTACTCGCTCTACTTCTGAGCCAAAATCAGCATGTCCTGGAGTATCAACGATATTTATCTTGGTATCTTTATAAAAAATAGACGCATTTTTGGAATAAATAGTAATACCACGCTCTTTTTCGAGCGTGTTTGAGTCCATACCGACACTTTCAGCAGATACAGCGCCAGTTTGTTTGAGAATCGCATCGGTCAAAGCAGTCTTGCCGTGATCAACGTGAGCTATAATTGCGATATTTCTTATTTCCATTGGCAGATGATAACAGAAATAGGGCTTTGTGTCAATTGTACAGTACGTTTTAGCTACAATAATTAGACTTGATCTACTATATAAATATTAATAGGACCACGTCGCGCCTCGCTGTAGCTCTTTAGAGCATAGGCGGGTCAATATTTTGGGGTTAAAATAAAGAAAAAACATCTCCTTGGGTAAGGAGATGTTTTTGTGGGGTCGCACTGTAGAGCGTATCGGAACTGAGTTGATGTTTATTTCAGACGATTTTGAGCTGCCAAAACTATCTTTCGCATAGCTTAAAATAAAGTAACTCGCTCTTGATTTTAGAACGTTAGAACTATATATTGACAAAATAGTCTAAATATGCTATTATAATATGTTATTTGGCGCCTATGCCATAACCCCTACCACGAGGGTATCGTGGTAACCCGTACCTTAACAGGAGGTCGATCATGAACAGAGCGGAGTATCGTTCCCTTCTCGGACAGCTCCCGATCAAGAACCCGACAGCAGAAGACATGGCTCGCCTGTGTCCCCACCTCACCCAAGAACAAGCCGTGGAGGCTTTTACCACGGGCAGCGGCTACGTCGCCTGTCCTCCGCTTCGCATCCGCGGCGCCTTCCAGATCATCTCCTATCGCAAGGAGTGGGTCGAGAAGGTCAAGATTTCGCGTGTGAAGGACGGTGAAGAAGACGCCAGTGTCACTGGCAACAAGAACCACCCTCCCCGGCTCCAGTATGCCTACGCGAGCCGTACCGTTAGGTCCTACGCCGATGGTAAACCGCACGGTGATCTCTTGACCGAGTATCAGTACATGAAAGAAGCGATGGCTTTCGCCGAAGCCAACTGGGGCGACGAGCTCATCCTGGATGACTGGGAGTCTGTTGTCTCGTTCTACGTTCAGGATCCAACCGACCTGGTCAACGATCGCTATCACCGAGACTATCCGCGCACCAAAGCGGTACTCTACGTGACGCTGAGTCGTGACCTCAACAAGATCATCAACGACCACTCCAAGCCCGAAAGCGTGCTCTTCGATGAGGCCATCGCCCAGATGACTCTCGATGATCATGTCTGGAACGAGCTCAAGGGTGGGCGAGGTGGCTTTACCGAATTCAACTGTGCCCACTGTGGAGCGGGTCTCTTACTCTCGTCTTGCACGGGATGCGGTCACCGGTTCCGTGATGACCATTTCCGCTCTGGCTGGCACACGCCGCTGTCACCGAAGATGGTTGCTTTCCTCCGTGAAAGCGGACACGAGTTCGCGATTGATCCCGAAGTTGCTTGGGAGAAAGAGCGATAACGCTTAAACCCGATAAAGCACATGTTCCATGAACCCTGCCTCGAACAATGAGGTAATTTCCCTTGATGGAGGATTCCAATGAGTGACAAGAAAGCTCCCCGTAACACCACCGCCGATGACCCGATCGTTCACCTGGCCGGAGCCATGGCCGATGGTGATGACTTCATCCCCAACCAGGAAGCTCAGGGTCAGCGTGGCCTCGTGAACAGCGACACCCTGCCGACCGACATGGGACACGGTGGAAGTGAATCCAAGGAGATTCTCGAAGCCGCCGGCGTCAAGTTCCTCGACGAAGTCGAGGGTGATCCCATGTTTCAGTACGTGGAGCTGCCCGAAGGCTGGGAGAAGCGTGCTACCGACCACTCCATGTGGTCCCACCTCGTCGACGACAAGGGTCGTAAACGAGCCAGCATCTTCTACAAGGCTGCCTTCTACGACCGCAGCGCTCACATGAGCCTGGAACGACGCTACCAGACCCGGCGTGACTACGATCGTCAGGACAAGGAAGGCGTTGCCATCGCTGAAGTACTGGACGGCGACACCGTCATACACACGACTGAACCGATCAAACTGCCCGAAGATCGGGACAAGCAGTACGCTGAAGCTCGGAAGGCCGACGAAGCCGCGCACGCGTGGCTCGACGAGAACTTCCCCGAATGGCAGAGCCCCTCTGCCTACTGGGACTAACCTCCCTAGGTCATTAAACCCCTCGCAAAGGGATGAGAGCCTGACCAGCTCTCACTTTTTTTACTTAAAAACACCACATTATATGGTGTTTCTTAATTTTTTATTTCTAATATCTTCTCGCTACTATCCCTTCAGAATGATTGTCCCTAGATGGAATTGAACTACATTACAAAAAATATCTAGTTTTTATATCTTCAATGCTTTCTTTCTTCTTCTTTTTTCAACTATTAAGGCAATTAAATAAGAAATGACCAAATAAAAGACTATCAAAGCTACCCAACCAACCAAGCCCTTTGGGTCTATACCTGGGAAATATCCATTAATCCAATTGATTACCGAATGATCTCTTATGATGGCATCTAAGCCCCATTCTAATAAACCAAATATCATAAGTAATAATAGTCCTATAAGATAAACTGGAAATAAAATACTAATACTCTCTGTCCAAACTAAAATACAGATCATAATGACGGCAAAAATCTTCAAAGTTGTTTTAAGTAGTTTCATAATGCGGAAATGTTATTTAAATATTTTATTTAAAATATAAACCAAGACTGTTACCACTATACTAAACAAAAGTGCCCACCAAAAACTTGCTACACTAAAACCAGAAACAATAACCGACACCAAGAGTATCAACAAAGCATTTATAACAAAAGTAAAAATGCCCAGTGTCAAAATATTTATTGGTAGAGTCAAAAACAATAATATTGGCTTTATGACTACATTTACA
>CALDOH010000070.1 GCA_937912185.1 uncultured bacterium
CTCTAAAAATATCATCTATAGGGTAATCATTATAGTAACCCGATATAAGTCCGGTGCCAAACAAGAGTAGTAAAAACAAATATAGATTTAAGAGCCATTTATCTTTTAATATTTTTAAAGTTCTAACTCTTAGAATATTTCTTAATCCAAAAACAAACAATACTACCAAAAAGATGAGCAAGCGAACACTTAGAGACTTATATTCGAAACCATGCCCTAAGGATCCCCAAAACAATTCAGCCAAGGGAATATATAAAGCAAAGCTTGGCCTAAACCAAATAAAAATGGCCGTTAGTATAGCCAATAAAATTAAAACCGTAATGTTGAGCCAAGCAAAATTAAAAGCTAGCCAAGATAAGAGCTCGGCTACAATAAATATAGCCAACCATGGCTGCCATTTATGGCCTTCTTTTGCTTTTAGAAATCGCATAAGCAATAGTTAACAAAAGGTTAATTGGTGTTAATATCAACATTATAATCCACTGGCCAATTGGTTTGTGTTTTAAAAAGTAACGTAAAAGACTTTTATTAAAAATGATTTGTTTTCTAACAACAGCCTCTTGATTAAAGCTCTCTCCACCAATATGAAAAATCTCTGCTCCTGGGTAATACATTATCTTGATACCATTTTTGCTAGCTCGCAGACAAAAATCCACTTCTTCAAACCAAACAAAAAACTTTTCATCAAAAGTACCAATTTTTTCAAAGACAGAACGACGAATCATCATAGCTGCACCCATTATCTGGTCTACTGCCTGTTCTCGACCATAATCAAAATCTACCAAAAAATAATGCTTAAGAAATTTATTTTCTACCAGAATATTTCTTAGCTTGAGCATAATCAAGATGTGAGAAAAGATGTCTGGAAAACGACGAATAGAAGCTTGGATACTACCATCTGAATTTAAAATCCTCGGACCGATAATCCCTACTTCTGGATTATCTTCCATATAAGCATAAATAGACTTAAAAAATCCAGGCTTAATCTCTGTATCAGGATTTAATAAAAAGATATGTTTGCCACTAGCTTGCTTGATGGCTAAATTATTAGCTCTGGCAAAGCCGAGATTGCGAGCCATCGCTAAAACTTTTACCTCAGGAAATTCCATCATGATCATTTCTGAAGTACCATCACGGGAATCATTGTCAACCACATAAATTTCAATATTCAAACCATCCTTGTTGGCTATGATAGATTCTAGACACCTCTCTAGTAAATCCCTTACTCTCCAGTTTACAATTATAACTGTAATGTCGTATTGCATACTAAGTAAGTTTATTGTTAATCAAATCCATCATCTTATTGACGGTATTTATCCAAGAAAACTTTTTGACAAAGTTGTGCCGTTTAATCCTATTTTCATCATTATCACTTTCTAAAAGTTTATTTACTTGGACATCAAAATCATCATAAGAGTCTACTATGGAAATCATTTCTTCAACATTCTCAGTACCAATATTTGAAGTGGCTACCACTGGCTTGCCACAAGCCAAATACTCATACATCTTCATTGGATTGGTGCTAGCAGCAAAGCCAGCTTTCTTGTGAGGGATAATACCAATATCAAATTGCTGAATATACATTGGCGCGTTAGCATAAGTTTTGTAGCCCAAGAAATAAACATTCTTTTCTTGTTCTAAAGCCATCTTAGCTTCGTCTTGCTCATTCCAAACTGGACCAACTAAAACTACTGACTTTTTAGGATTTTTACGAGCCAAATGTCTGACCAGATCCAAATCTACTTTTTCTTGAATAACGCCAATGTAACCAATAATTGGCTTAGGCAAATCAGCAATATCACGATTGATCAAAGTAAAAGTCTTATTGTAATGTTTGAGATCAACTCCATTTGGTACCCAATATACATTGGGTTGATCATCAAAAAAATTAAGCAAATTTTTGGACACAGAAAATATAAGATCAGCCTGATCTTTAATTATGTCATAACAAGCTTTTAGCTTTTCTTTTTGCTTGGCATAAGAGCTATGGAACATCCAGTTATCCACGGCATCAAAAATGGTCAATTTTTGGCCTAAGATGTCCCAATACGGAGCCATAAAGGGAAAATAGGACCAAAGTACCAGGTCACCAAAGTTAAGGTCTAGAGCAGCCTTTTTGATACTTTTCATAGTTGCCTTTGGCCTAAAGAAAAAATTAATATCCGAATATACATAAAGCTTATCAGAAACTTTAGTCACCTTATAAGTCAAACCCCGCTTTACTACCTTGGCATCCTTGATATTCAATACCAAATCTTCTTTATATATTCTGAGCGCCCTCTTCCAAGAAAGCGGCAAATAGTCTACTGCCAAAATTTTACCAACTTCCGGACTATTAAGTAGTTGCTTCAAAACGTGATAATTACGATTAGAAACACCCTCATCCCATTCGGAATAATTGGACATATTAAACATGATCACATCAAATTGTTTCATCCCGTTAGAAATTTATCTTGTTAATTTTAGTGAAAATTACTTTCATTCTATCTACTTAATTATACGATACGATTATTTTTATATATTCTGACTAATAATTTCTCCATCATATAGTCCCGTGAATTTCTAACGGGATTCATATTAAGATAAAATATTTTTTAATATTTTTGCCTGTTCATCAGCGCTAGCAAATGTCTGTGCCCTCTTATGAGCTTTATTGGCTAGTTTATCAGCATCTACCGTATTTTTCAACAGATGCTCTATATGGTCAGTTAATTGATCTAAATCACCATTCTTGACTAGTAAGGCATTTTCACGATTAGTTAAGATCTCAGTCACTCCTCCACTGGAACCAGCGATAATTGGCAGCTTAAAATTGGCCGCTTCCAAAAAAACAATACCAAAACCTTCAATATCCACACTAGTCTCACGATTTGGTAAGACAAAAAGATCGGCCATTTTATAATAATAAACCAAATCTATATCATCAACGTCCTTAAAAATAAAAACATTACCTTCTAAGTCTGTTTGATCTATTATTTTACGAAGCTCTGCTTCAAAATCACCCTGACCAACAATCAAATATTTGATATTCATCTTTGGCTTAAGTCTAGCAATAGCTCTAATCACTAAATCTTGACCCTTGCGTCTATTTAAACGAGCCACTGTCAATAAAACCTTATCATTATCTCTAATACCCAGCTCTTGTTTTAATTGAACAAATTTATTTTCATAAAATTTGTGTTCCCAATCCAAAGTCGGATAAATAACAAAAATCTTTTTGCTAGGTAAATTAAGATGAGCAATCAAATTAGCAGTATTTTTGGTATTAACTATAATACTCTCTGCTTTTGCCAAAACTCGCTTAGCTATCCAGCCTTTATTCTTGAGAGCCAAATTAATATCCAAACCATGAAGAGATAACACATAAGGTAAACCTAAGAAAAATGCCATTGTACCCAATGGTAAAATATTGGGCGTAAAAATCATCTCAATATTATTTTGTTTAATGATTTTCCTCAACTTAATAAAAGCCGGTATCCAAGTAGGCCAAAATAAGGGATTGGTCAACCTCATATTTATAATATTACCATCGCTTTTGACCTCTGAATTATCA
>CALDOH010000071.1 GCA_937912185.1 uncultured bacterium
ATGTTCCAAATAGTCAGGTTTCTATAACTAAAGTATTTGCGCCAATCAAAAATAATAATTTACATTTGATTTCATCTTTTTATAAAATAGATAGTCAATTATCAGATTATATTTTAGAATTTAACTATAATCAGAATACAGATAGCTCCAAAGCGATTTTTAGTTATAACCGAAATTCTAAAATTTGGGAAAGATTAACATCATATAACGATTTCCCAAATAAAGTTGTTAAAGCTCAAATAAACAATAGCGAGCCAATTATAGTAGCTATCTTTGAGAACGATAAGATTAAGGATGGCATTGCTAGTTTTTATGATCAAAGTCGCTATCGGACCTTTAATTATGCCAATGGAAATTTTGCAGCTTCTCGAGATTATCCCAGGGGCACAAAATTGAGAGTAACTCGGCTCTTATCGAATGATTCTATAGTTGTTGAAGTAAATGATTATGGACCTGAGTTATCTACAGGTCGTATAATTGATTTAGATATTTCTGCCTTTGAGCAATTAGGCTCAACTAGCGCAGGGTTAATTTATGTAAAAGTAGAACCCTATGATTCAAATCTCTAATGTAAGTAAAACCTATCCCAAAAAGATACAGGCTTTAAAGGATATAAATCTTCATATTAAGCCAGGTGAATTTGTATCTATAGTTGGTCAGAGTGGTTCTGGCAAATCAACTTTAGTTAAACTGATTATTGCCGAAGAAAGAGCTGATACTGGTAATATTGTCATTGGTGGTTGGGATATTAGTCGTATCAAAAGCCAAGAAGTGCCAACCTTGCGTCGTCAATTGGGAGTTATTTTTCAAGATTTTAAATTACTACCAAAGAAAACAGTTTTTGAAAATGTAGCTTTTGCTATGCAGGTTTGTGGTTTTAAACCAAAGGAAATCAAAAAAACTGTAGAACAAATACTAGGCTTAGTTGGTCTCAAGGGCAAGGATGATCGTTATCCTCATCAATTGTCTGGTGGTGAGCAACAACGGGTAGCTATTGCTCGTAGTTTGGTGCATAAGCCAAAACTTTTGGTAGCTGATGAGCCAACTGGCAATCTAGATTCTATCAATGCCCGTGAGATTATTGATTTGTTGAAAAAGATAAACAATATGGGAACTACAGTGGTTTTGGTTACACATAATCGAGAAGTTGTTAATAGTTTAAAAAATAGGGTAGTCACTCTAGATAGTGGTTATATAATTAGTGATCAAGCTAATGGTAGGTATTTATTATAAAATATATGCATAGTATTTTAAGAATTTTCAAATTTGCTTTTCAGGGGTTTTTTAGAAACTTTTGGTTATCCCTAGTTACTATCACTATGATGCTGATGGCAGTTCTATCAATTACATTATTAGTGGGAATGGATTATGTTAGAGAGGTAACTATAAAGGGAGTGGAAAATAAAGTGGATATTTTGGTAGAAATGAAGCTTGATACAGATAGAGAACAAGTGGAATTTTTGATAAACGATCTAGATGAGCTAGAAGAGGTCAAGGAAATAGACATGATAAGTCCAGAAGAGAACTGGCAGATATTTTTAGAAAACAATAAAAACACGGATGTTGGAGAAGCTCTGGGTGCCTTTGATGAGGATGAAAATCCCTTTCCTTACTTTTTGGCAGTTAAAGCCTATGAACTTGATCAGTATCCAGTTATTTTAGATTTTGTAAACCAGGAAAAATATAGTGGTTTTGTACAGGCTAGCGATGCTGATACTCACGAAGAAGTAATAAGTAAAATTAACAACCTAGCAGACTTTGTTAATAAGTATAGCTGGTATGTGACTGGACTCTTTATCTTGATTTCTATAGTAGTAATATTCAATACAATCCGCATGAGTATCTATACTCGTCAAAGCGAGATTCAAATTATGAAATTGGTTGGTGCTAGTAATATAGTAGTAAGAACTCCTTTCGTTATAGAGAGTGTTTTATATTCTCTAGCGGCGGTCTTGATAGTAGTAGCAATCATATATCCTTTGCTTGATTTTATTCAGCCATCTTTAAATATGTATTTTGAAGATATTCAGGCAGTTAATATTGCCAAGTATTTCAAAGACAATTATATACAAATATTTGGTACTCAATTTTTAGGTCTAGCCCTCATAAATATGATCAGTACAGCAGTGGCCATAAGAAAACATCTCAAAGTTTAGAAAATAAAAAAGACCTCCCATAACGGGAGGTCTTTTTTTAGTATAAAATTATTTTGTAGGGATTACGTCCACAAATTTTGTTTCTTTAAGTGAGTTATCAAATTTCTTCTTCTTCATTTTACGAAATTTAACAATACCAGCGATAGTAGCAAACAAAGTATCATCTTTGCCTCTCTTTACATTTTCTCCAGGATGGAACTTAGTACCTCTTTGACGGACTAAAATAGCGCCAGCTTTAGCAATTTGCCCAGCGAATAATTTTACTCCTAGACGTTGACTTTGGGAATCACGTCCTAAGCTTGTGGAACCTCCCGCTTTCTTGTGTGCCATAAAATTAGTTTATTTATCTAACGGCTTGTATAATAACGTTTTTTGGGGCAAATGTCAAGTCCTACCCTTCGACAGGCATGAAGGGTAGGGATTGTGACTTATATTTGGGTTTTACGACCGTATTTGTGGAAAAGTAGCTTGCTAGGAATTTGGTATTTTTCGGCTAATTCTTTGATATATTTAGCTGTATCATCCCAGTAAGTATTTTGGGACTTAAATATCTCCTGATAAGCTTTTTGGAGGTGTGGATATTTTTCTTTAATAATTTTATCAACATTGATTTTAGCTTGTCCTCGATTATTGAAATTTTCACAATAAATAAAATCTACTTTTGCCTTGGCAAGATTCTCGAACAGCTCAGCTAAATCGGTGATATAAGGGAAGATAGGGCCAATAAAAGCGTATGTGCTAATATTATTTGCCTTGAGTTGTTCGAGAGCTCTTAATCGGCGGATTGGGGGTGAGGTAAAAGGTTCAAAATTTTTGCTATCTTTGGTGCTAGTGCCTAAGAAGGAAAAGCCTACTTGGCAGTTATCAAATTGTTGGAGTATATCAATATCTCTAATAACTAAGTCAGATTTTGTCAAAATAGAAATAGGAATCTGTTCTTCGAGTAATACTTTGAGTATTTTTCTAGTCAAAGTGTATTTTCTTTCCAGAGGATTGTAGGGGTCAGTTACACTACTAAGCATTACAGTACCACCTTTTATTTTGTGAAGTTCTTTGGCTAGTGCTTGGGGAGCATTTATTTTGATGTCTGAGAATTTTCCCCAAGGTTCAGTATGCTTGGTGTATTTTCTCATAAAATCAGCGTAGCAATACTGACAGCCATGTAGACAACCAACGTAGGGATTTATCACATAGTCAACTCCTGGTAACCCACTCTTAGTTAAAACATTTTTAGCTGACTTCTCCTGTATATTAACTTGGGGCATTTATGGTAGTTTAATTTACTTTCATATTTTTGGATAAAATATTTTTCTATTAGACGACGATATTTAATTTTAGTTTTTCTTTTTAATTTTATTTTCAACATATATTTTAAGCAAAGGTTCTTAAGATGGCTTTGACTATGCCTTGGATGGCTGGATTTTTGGCATAGATAGGACTCATAGTTTTGTTGGCTGGTTGGAGACGGATACGTTTTTTCTCACGATAGTATTTTTTGAGAGTGGCATATTCGTTGTCTAAGAGGGCCACTACGACATCACCATTTTTAGGATAAAAGCTTCTTTCTACTATGACATAGTCTCCGTCAAATATTCCCTCATCAATCATTGATTCACCCCGGACTTTAAGAACATAAGAGTTCTCGTCTTTGACTAAATTTTGAGGCACAGTAATGGTTTCATTGGTTTCGATAGCTTCGATCGGTTCACCAGCGGCAATGATGCCAGCTAGAGGTAGCTCTATAGCCTTGCCAAAGCGGTGGCCGACTATTTCTAGTGATCGAGCGGCGTTTTGGCTAGAAGTGATAAGTCCTTTGTCTTCGAGCGACTTGATGTGCTCATGGACTGTAGCAGTAGAGGAGTAGCCGAAGTATTCGGCAATTTCTCGATAGCTAGGAGCGTATTGATTACTTTGAATAAATTGAGTAACAAAGTCTAATATCTCTTTTTGTTTTTTTGTTAAATTTGCCATATGTTTTTAATTAAATTTTATATGTTTAACTTTATGGTTTAAGTATATACCGAACAAAAACCGAACGTCAAGCATTTTAGTGTGGATAACTTTGAATATAGTAAATGTATATTGAAAAAAAGGCGTAAAACTGCTTGTGCCGTAAAGCGAATGAAGTGAGATTGTACGGTATGGATAAGTAAAATTTTGTTGTAAAAATAGCTAAAAACTGATAAAATATCAAATATACTTTTTAAAAAACTTATGGCAACTTTTGAATTTCAACCAACTGGTGAATCTAATTCAGCTAAAAATATTCATCGGATAGATAGGTTTCCCCAGGAGGCCCTAGATGATAAAAAATTGAAAGCTGAGCAAAGAGAACAGGCTGAATCAAGTCTAGTAGAGCTTTTTGTGGCTAGTGATTCTGGTCCCGAATTTCAAAACAGGCTAGCTGGTTTTTTGCTTAAAGAGAATATTTCTTTTGATGAGAACGATCCTTATTTTATAAAAATGACCAGGATGTTGTCAGACGATAGACGGACGGATAATAAAACAGTAGCAGAGATAATGAGAGCAGTTAGTAGTCTAGTGTTTATTTTGAGAAAAAGAATGGGTGAATCCAATGATCCAGACAAAGAAAGACTGATTGGTTTTAACAATGCCCTCGATGCTCAATATTCAGTCGATGTAATGGATATGGAATATGAAATAATTGATGGTCAAGTAGTGGTTTCTAAATTACATTTTATAGATGTAAAAAGTTTTGAGGGTATGGCCGTTGACGCTAGTAGTAAAGCACACCGTGATCATTTTGAATTAAGTCAAAATTTTGAAATGATGGCTCGTTGGCAGGATACCCCAGAAGTAGATCTATCTGCCAAGGCAGAACTACAGCAAGACATGCTAGCTAGCTTTGTTGAGGATGAAGTTGAGACTTTGGCTTTAATGGAGGCTTGTGATGATATTACAGCTGAACTATTTAATATTGAAGCTCTTAAAGAGAAGATTAAAGAAAATTTAAAACAAGAGCCGTCATTAGAAATCTTAGATGCCATGCATGATGTATTGTTGGAAAGAAAACAAGAAGATATTGATCCGGATTTAATCGATGCCATGGATGAAATTATAGCGGTGATTGAGCAATCTATGGCTGAGTTTAAAGATAAAAAGATTAAAAGAAGAGCGCCGGTTGTTTTTGCTCCTGAGGCCGAGGTAAAATCAATGTTGTCTGCCAAAAAGCTATCTAATGGTCAAGCGGGTGGGGTTTTGGATTCTTTGACTAGGGATATGTCTCCGCTAGGCAAAGTTTTAGAGGCAGCTTAGGCATTGACTTATTTTAATAATTATGTTATATTTGCTTGTTAACCTTGTACCCTAGATCACAACAAGCAAAAAGAGAGGAGGTGGACAAATGAAACAGGCTCAGCCTGAAATTGTCACAAAAGAGCAGTTGGCGCGACTCGTCAACGTTTTTTTGCCTGATGATGATTTGTCTACCAGAAGTGCACCTGATCAGGCTCAAGTTCGAGCCCAGATCAACTGGCGGCTGTACCTTCGTATAGTCAAACTTCACCCCGAACACATGGCTTTGGCTAGGTTGCGCCGTAATGGCGAGATCAATGAGGCCGAATTTCGGCGCCGTAAGACCTGCCTGTTCTACAAGCTGATGGGCGAATACAATGCCGCCCTGCTGATTCTCAGACGGGGTCTGGCCTTGGATCTTCGGATCTTTTACCAGACTATCACTGACGATACTACTCGCATGACCTTCTTCACTTCCTTCTGCGCTGGAGGCTTAGATCACGATGCTTACATCGAAGCGGATCAAGCTCGGGTAGCTGAGCTGATCGATGCCTACAGTACGTGTCTGGATGACGCGGCTACCACTGGCGAGGTCATCACTGATCTCACTTTCAAGCTCATCTGAGCATCACTTCAATCAGCAGTGGAGCATCGCCTTCGGTCCTAACCCCTGTGGGGTCAAGCCCGTGCGCAAGTTCTGTGCTGTGTCCTGGCTGCCCGCTGGTGCTTCGGTCGAGATCGACTTCAGCGCGCTGCGCCAGTGCAATGGCGGCTGTGGCTGTCACAATGACGAAGTCCATCCTGGCGATTAGGGACACCTTTCCACCTGCTTGTTGACGCACACCCGAACTTAGTTCGGGTTTTTTTATTTATCTTTGTTTGACATAAAACTAAAATTGACCTATTTTATAGACAAGAAATTTTAGGCGTACCTTTAACGAGAGGAACTAATCATGCTTACCCCCGACCAGGCAATCCAAAAAGTACTCATCGACCAAGATGCAATTCAGCAGCGAGTGGCTGTCTTGGGCGAGGAGATTTCGC
Source organism: uncultured bacterium (assembly GCA_937912185.1). Taxonomy (GTDB): domain Bacteria; phylum Patescibacteriota; class Patescibacteriia; order UBA1558; family GWA2-36-10; genus BM519. The sequence continues at coordinate 6,456 of CALDOH010000071.1, forward strand.
GAGACTATGCTGGACTTGATCAGCCACTGGTTCTGATCTGTATTCTCAAGGGCTCTTTTGTCTTCTGTGCTGACTTGATGCGTCAACTGACCATTCCCCATGAAGTTCACTTCATGTCTGTCTCCAGCTACAATGGTGGCACCAGCTCTAGCGGTGAGGTCAAGATCGAACAAGATCTAGATATCAGTATTGCTGATCGGGATGTTCTGATCATCGAAGATATCATCGATACTGGTCTGACTCTAGACTACTTGACTCACATGTTTGCCGAACGTGCTCCTAGGAGCTTGGCGCTCTGCACCTTGCTGGACAAGCCAGAAGCGCGTCAGCGCGAGGTCGAAGTCAGATATATTGGCTTTAGTATTGATCTCGAATTCGTGGTCGGTTATGGTCTGGACTATGATCAGCAGTTTAGGGGACTTCCCTACATCGCTGTTCTCAGACCAGAGGTCTATCAGGACCAAGATTAGTTCAAGCTCATTTCCCGAACCTAGTTCGGGTTTTTTTTGTTTATTTCAAGCTGGTTGGGAGATTGACAAAAAGCCTTTTTTGCTTTAGCATTTATTAGTTTCGCACCCTACAAGTTTCTAGTCTCAAGGAGGAAAGAATGCCATCGAGTAATAAGTATGTCGTGATTCACAAAGAAACCAAGCGGGCCATCCGCGTCAGATCAGGTGCTATTGTGTTCCGGCGAGATGGACTTTTTTTTAGTCTGACTATCGATGGTCAACAAGTGGCTCGTAGCTATGACATCAATCAGGCCTTGGTGCCAATGAAAAACCGTCAACGGGCTGATAGCATCAAAGCTATCATGGCGCTAGATTGCGTCACAGAGAATGACACGGATAGTTTGTTTCGTGGGTGGCCAGTCACTTGGGCCAAATCCTAGAGTATACTCGTCAGTAATGGCGGGTTTTTTATTTATATAAAAAACCACCCCAGGGGCGGTATAGCTTAAGTAAGTTGGCGACCACGAGGTGGGTTGCTTTTACCTAGTATGATGGTGCAGCCAATAACTGCCAAAATATAGGAAAGACTAGCAATCCAGCCTATAGCAGTGATGGAAATGAGCTGTTTTTGGTGAGCATAGGGCAGCCACAACCAAAGAGAGCAGGTGGGCACCAAGATGACCGAAAACCAAAGGATTTGTTGCTTGATGTTCAAGGTCAAGCCTCCTTGCTGGGGGGGGGGGGTGAAAGGACTATTGGATATTTAAATAATAATTTTCTTCAGATGTTAGGATGAATAGTTTGTCGCCTTTGGAATTGAAGATGTAGGTTTTTTTCAAAGGGTTTTCTAAAATAGGAATAGAGTTTCTATGATCACGGCCATCTATTTCAGTGATGCGAGTCTTGTTTTCTGTTTCAGTCACAAAATAACTACCATTGGGGTGCCATAGTAGATCAGAAACAATATTTGAGGAACGGTCGATTAGCTCTTGCTGATCATCTTCGTAGTTATAAAGGGTTATTTCATGACCATTGGACATCAAGAGCCTCTGATCATGGATTCTTGTCATTGTAGTAGGAATGTCAATTAGGTCACGATAAGTGTTTTTTATATAGACTTCAGAGCCCAGGACGAAAACTAGGTAGTGGTCATCAGCCTTGAGAGTTTCGAGTTTACCTAAGTTTAAGTTATCTATTTTTTTGATAGATTTGTAATCATTTTTTCTAAATTGTTCTACGATATTATTGTCATCAATTGAGTACTGTATCATTAAATAGTCGTCTTTCAGATCAAAGTCATTTACATACTTGGCTAAATCTAACATTTGTACCTGTGGTTCAAATACTTGATTGGCATCATATTTGAAAATTTCTTTGTCTTTGAGGTACCAGAGTAGATCACCTTGTTGATTGTCCCAGATTATTTTATCAACTAATTCTAAGTTGAGTTTGTTTATGTTTTTTTGATTTATGTCAAAAATAAAATACTCATTTGTATCTCTGAGCAATAATTTTTGATTATCAGCAGACCAATCCAATAGAATATAGTCTTTGTCAAACTTATGGATATTATAATTTTTGATTTGTTCTACGTCGGTGACGATAAGATTTTTGTCAACATCTAAATAAACGTATTTATCTTGATTTTTATTTATCAAAAATTGAGTACTACCAGGGCCGAGATTTATTTTATCTCTTTGTTCCAAAAATAAAACCACATCTTCAACAAAGGTAGTTTCTCCAGGATAAATGTTCAGCTCTTTACTCCAGGGTACATAGCCATCCTTTTGTACTTTAATATTGCGAGTTCCTGGCTTAATATTGGTTATTTGAGTGGGAGTTTTACGTCCCATTTTTTCATTATCAATATAAATTTCAGCTGCTCGAGGATATGATTTGATATAGAAGGCACCATTTTTTTCTATAACCTTAGTATTAAAGTCATAACGATAACCCAAGGCATGAAAGATGAAAATTGGGGTTAAAATAAAAAACAGCAGAAAGAAAGTGCCGTAAGTCATTCTGGATAAAGTCTTATTCATCTTGTTGAAAAGTAAAATTTAAGGTATTATGTATTAAGAATTACTATCACTATACTATGTCTAATTTTATTATTCAAGGTGGACGTTCCCTTGATGGAAACATTAAGGTTGCTGGCTTTAAAAACGCCACTACACCTATCATCGCTGCTACATTACTCACCAAGGAAGAGGTGCAATTGCACAATGTTCCCTTGATTGAAGATGTAAAAAAAATGATCCAAATTTTGGTGTCTATGGGCTCCAAGGTTGTTTGGACAGATAAAAACAGTGTCAAGATAGACAATTCAGCTGTTGATCCCGCCAAGATGGATATGCAGCTGGTCAAGACCATGCGTTCATCTATATTACTAATGGGAGCTTTGGTGGCTCGTTTTGGTAGATTAGAAACCAAAGAACCAGGTGGTTGTCAGATCGGCGCTCGATCAATGGACACTCATTTCAAGGCTTTTGATAAGCTTGGTATCGAAGTGACATCGGATGATAAATCTTATTTTCTAGAGAAAAAGAGAGCGGCCGATGAAGAGATAGTAATGAGCGAAATGTCAGTGACTGGTACAGAAAATATTATTTTAGCTGCAGCCTTAAATCAAGGCACAGTTAATATCCGAGTAGCGGCCTCTGACCCATCAGTTCAAGATCTTTGTTGGTTTTTACAAGATCTAGGTTTGGATATAGAGGGCATTGGTACTCATGATATTAAAATTCGTGGTTCCAAAGCTTTAGGAGGTGCCGAATATTATGTGATGCCAGATCCAATTGAGACTGGTACCTTTATTTGTTTAGCTGGTGCTACCAAATCTAAGCTAGTAATTGAGAATGCTGCACCATCATTTATTGCTTTGGAAATTGAAAAATATCGTGAAGTTGGCCTTAAGGTTGATATTAAATATTCTGATTTAAATCCTAATAAAAATTATAAACTAGCTACGATTGAAGTAGATGGTAAGGTTGATCTTCATGCAATTGGGAAATTGCATGATATGCCACACCCTGGTTTTAAGGCAGACTTAATTCAACCATTTACTGTGCTTATGACTCAAGCCAAAGGCACTTCACTTATTCATGACTGGATGTACGATGGTCGACTCAAGTATGTAGCTGAACTAAAGAAAATGGGAGCCAATATCGTGGTTTCAGATCCACATCGCATCATTGTGATTGGTCCAGCGCCATTATTTGGCAAAGAAATCAATAGTTTTGATCTTAGGGCTGGCGCTACTTTGATTATTGCAGCACTGGCCGCTGTTGGCACTAGTACAGTTACTAATATTTATCAAGTTGATCGTGGTTATGAGGCCCTAGATGCTCGTTTAGCGGCATTAGGAGCTAAGATTAAACGTGTAGAAGCGTAATAAAAAATAAAAGAGCATGGATCAGTTTAAAACGAGTCAAGATACAGAGGAGAAGAAAAAGCCTTGGTGGGTAAGATTTGCCAAGGTTTATGCTTTGATTTTACTCATGATAGCTTTCTTTATTTTTGGCATGGCAGTAGCTACTACCTTAAAATCACCAGAAGGCCAAACTTCAGAGGAAGTAATAGAGAAAACAACAGAAGAGTTGTTTGATATTTTTGCTGGTCGTGATGAAATAGATACAGCTTTATTTAGACAAGTTTGGGAAATAGTGCACAGTGATTATTTTGATAAATACAATGTTGATGACCGAGAGCTATTTTATGGTGCTTTAACTGGTATGGTAGATGCCTTGGGAGATCCTCATAGTATATTTTTGAACCCAGATTTAACCAAAGAATTCAATCAAGACCTTGATGGCACTTTTTTTGGTATTGGTGCAGAAATTGGTAACAAGGATGGATATTTAACTGTTATAGCACCATTACCAGATACTCCAGCAGCCAAGGCTGGTCTTCAGCCGGGAGACAGAATCTTAGCTATCGATGGTCGGGAAACTAGCCTAATGTCAGTAGATGAAGCTGTCTATCTGATTCGGGGGCCAAAGGGTGAAGTGGTAATATTGACCGTAGTTTCTCGTGATGAGAACACGGCCAAAGACATTAGCATTACTCGAAATAAAATAGAAGTACCTAGTGTTGTTTACCGCAATGAAGATGGTATTGCTATTGTGGATATTACTAATTTTCAAAACGATACTGAAAAAGATTTTTCTAAAATAGCTCAGACTATTATAAAAGATAATCCCAAAGGTATAATTTTAGATCTAAGAAACAATCCTGGTGGTTATCTTCATATTTCAGTAGAGATCGCTAGCTATTGGCTAGAGCCTGATCAAGTAGTTGTTCGAGAGACCTTTAGTGATAAAAGAAATGATCAAGATTATGAGGCTAGTAACAAAGCAAGTTTGGCACATTTTAATACTGTAATTTTGGTTAACGAAGGTTCTGCCTCAGCTTCGGAGATTGTAGCCGGTGCTTTGCAGGATTATCAAATAGCCTTGATAGTAGGTAAACAGACCTTTGGTAAAGGCTCTGTTCAGCAACTAATCCCACTTCAAGATGATTCATCGCTAAAACTGACAGTGGCTAAATGGCTTACACCAAAAGGCAGAACAATTGAAGGTGAGGGCATTACCCCTGATGTAGACGTTGATCTTAGCTATGAAGATTTTGAAGCTGATCTGGACCCACAGATGCAGAAAGCTAAAGATATTATTTTGGGAGTAGAAGAAGATAATAGTGAAGGGAATGAACCCGGTTAGAAATTCACAGAACTTTGCTCATGTAATATAGTGAAAATAAAATTGGGGGATTATAAAATAAAAGATAAGCATTGTATTGTTACACGATAATTAATAAACTAAATTTCTAACTAGGTGAAAGTTATACTCTTGCAAGACATAGTTTCTCTGGGTAAAAAAGGAGAAGTTAAGAATGTATCCGATGGTTATGCAATAAATTTTTTGTTGCCACAAAACAAAGTAGTTTCAGCTACCAAGCATAACATTGCTCAGTTTGAAGCCAAATTAAATCGACGAGAAGTCAAAGTAAAAGAAAAGCAAAATATTTATAAAAAGATTTCTCAAACTTTAAACAAACAAACAGTTTCTTTTTCTGGGAAAGTTTCTGATAAAGAGACTTTATTTCAAGGAATTGGTGTCAATAATATAATTCAAGCAGTTAAGGCAAATTTTAATTTAGATATCAATGAAAAATGGTTTCGCGATTCAGCGGTTATCAAGAAGATTGGCCGTCACGAAATCATTTTGAATTTACCAGATAATAAAACAATTTCATTTTATATAAACATTAAAGCAGAGGATAATTAGTATGCCCCCTAAAACAAAGTATATTTTTATCACCGGTGGAGTTTGTTCTGGTCTAGGTAAAGGGATTGCTTCCGCATCTATTGGAGCTATTCTCAAATCAGCTGGTCATAGTGTATTTACTTGCAAGTTGGATCCTTATCTAAATATTGATCCAGGTACCATGAGCCCTCATCAGCATGGTGAAGTTTTTGTCACCGATGACGGTACTGAGACCGATCTGGACTTGGGTCATTATGAAAGATTTATTGATACCAGCTTATCACGCTTGTCCAATATTACTACCGGCAGAATTTATGAAAAAGTATTACAAGGTGAAAGAGCAGGTACATACTTGGGGAAAACCATCCAAATTGTCCCTCATATTACCGACGAAATAAAAGATTATGTAAAGAAAGCAGCCAAGGAATCCAAAGCTGATTTTTTGTTACTGGAAATTGGCGGTACAGTTGGTGACATTGAAGGTGAGCCATTTTTGGAAGCTATGAGGCAATTCCACAATGAGATGGGGGATGACAATGTCATGTTTGTCCATCTTACTTTATTGCCATATCTCAAGGCCTCTCGTGAGCTCAAGACCAAACCAACCCAGATGTCAGTTAGAGAATTATTTAGCCGTGGTATTCAGGCTGATATTATTCTTTGTCGTTCTGATAAACCAATCAAAAAAGAAGAACTTAGCAAGATTGCTATGTTTGCCGATGTTGATGAGAAGGCAGTTATACCTACAATCACGGCTAGTACTATCTATGAAGTGCCACTACTTTTAGAAAAATACAAGATATCTGAAATTATTTTTGAAAAAATGAAATTGCCAAAGAAAAAAGTGAACCTCAATGATTGGAAAGCTTTGGTAAAAAGAATCAAGAGTAATAAAAAAAGATTACCAATTGCCTTGGTAGGCAAATACAATGAAAACATTGATGCCTATATTTCTGTAGTAGAAGCTCTCAAGTCTGCTTGTTATCATAATAATATCAAGCTTGATTTAGTCTGGATCAATTCTGGTAAGCTAGAGAAAAAAGATAAAGCTGAAATCAATAAGCTTAAAAAAGTTGCTGGTATTGTAGTACCGGGTGGTTTTGGTCATCGTGGAATAGAGGGTAAAATCATGGCCGCCAAGTATGCTCGAGAAAGTAACAAACCGTATTTGGGACTTTGTTTGGGTATGCAGATAGCAACTATTGAATTTGCTCGACATGTTTTGGGTACCATGGATGTTGATTCAACTGAGTTTAACACCAAGACACCAAATCCAGTGATTCATTTTTTGCCTGGGCACACAGCCGATGAGGATATGGGTGGTACACTTCGCTTAGGAGCTTACCCGTGTGTACTAGATAAGGATTCACTCAGCTACAAGGCTTATGGAGTACCAAAAATTTCTGAGCGTCATCGACATCGCTATGAGTTCAACAATGAATACCGAGAAAAATTAGAAGAAGGTGGTATGCGTTTTGCGGGCATGAGTCCAGATAAAAAGCTGGTTGAGATTATAGAGCTGCGTGATCATCCATTTTTTGTAGCTTCTCAATTTCATCCTGAGTTTAAATCCCGTCCACTAAGGCCACACCCATTGTTTAGGGATTTCATCAAAACAGCGTTGAAATTGTATAAGTAAAAATAAGCCCCCGAAAGGGGGTTTTTTAGTTTTTTAAAAGAAAAAAGCCACCCAAAAGGGATGGCGTAGGGGATTCAAACTTGCAATGTGGAAGCTACTCGGTCGGCAGCTCGAGCTCGCCGAAGCGGACGATGGCGTTCTTGAGCACTTCGACGCTCGAAATCAGCTGCTGCAGACAGACGTTCTCGTAGCGGCCGTGGATGCCCTCGCTGCCGTAGCCCATGTTGGGCGTGGCGATGTCGGGGTACTTGACGTTGAGCATGCTGCCGTCCGTGCCACCACGGACCATGTTCTCGGAGGTCTCGATGCCGAACTCGGCGTGCGCTTCGAGCAGAGGCACCAGCAGGTGGCGCCGCGGGTCGATGCAGTCGAAGTTGTTGACCGTGGCCAGCTTGTTGCGGGTGATCTCGACCGTACAGCCGAATTCGGTTGCAGCACGGCGGGCCTTCTTCAGGGCCACGGTCACCATCTCCTCGGACTCGTCCAGGTTGAAACTGCGGGGGGCCATGTTGACGATCGTCTCGGTGGCGTCGCCCTTGATGTTGGTCACGTAGAAGAATGAAGACAGGGGATCATCGATGCCGGCCTCGGGCATGTCGTACTCGAAATCAAGCATCTCCATGGCAAAACGCATGGCCGCGTAATGGCTTGGCTGGAGCTTGTCCGGGGCCT
>CALDOH010000072.1 GCA_937912185.1 uncultured bacterium
AATATTAAGCATTTGAAAGAAAACATTCAACCTCACTTGATCAAAGAAGTGAAAAGATTGGCTGAGCTGGGTGACTTTTCTGAAAATGTAGAGTATCAATTGGCCAAAGGTAAGCTACGAGGTATAAACAGCAAGATGCTCAAAATCGAAAAGCAGATTGCCAGTGCTCAGATTATCAAAGCCAATAAGAATAGCTCAAGTGTCCAAATAGGAAACCTAGTAACAATTGAATCAAGTCAGAAAGAACGACAATACCGTATACTAGGCTCACTTGAGACGGATCCAGCGGCTGGAGTAATATCATATCAATCCCCGCTTGGTCTAGAGCTAATGAATAAAAAAGTTGGCGATACTGTAGCCATCAAGCTGGATGATAAAACAGTAGAATACAAAATAATAAAGATCCAATAAAAAAAACCGCCCAGAAGGGCGGTTTTAAGTTTATTTATAACCTCTCCCAATCTTCAGTGTAAGTATTACCAGATCGGCCGTCATTATGACCAGGAGCACTAGGGGTGTTGCGTTTATCTTCTCTTCTCTGCGCCTCTTCTTCTTGTCTAGTTTTCTCTTCCATTATAGCAATTTGTTTTCGTTTTTCTGCTAGCACTGCTTCATTTATCCTTTCTTTTTCTTGTTCCCCTTCTTTCGCTCTTCTACTGTCTATTTCTTCTTGAAATGCTTGAGCACGTTCTCTATTTATTGTTCTTCTTTCTTGACGGGCATCTTCTTTCTGTTGATCTGTAAGTACTTCGAGGCCTCTTTTATTAGCTTCTTGTTGAGCTGAAGTCCGTTCTTCATTTAGTCCTTGCCTTGCTTCATAAGATCCTTTGACAAGAATTTTATCGGTATATCCCAATTTCTCCCCTGCTTCATCTTTGGTAACTGTATCTCGCATTGTCATTTTAGAGTGAGCCACTGCTTCAGTATGTTGCTCTCTTTTTTGGTTCAGACGTTCTGCTAACTCATCGTCAGTCATTTCTTCTAAATTTTTACCAACGATAGCAAATTTTATTTTTTGAGCCGTAGAACTGGCAAGGGTTTTGATATTATCTCCAACTTGTCTCATTTTATCTCTAGCAGCTTCCAATAAACCGGGGCCACCCTCTTCTTCTTCTGGTTTTATGCTACCAGAAGCTTCATTTAACAAAGCTTCACCATCGGTAATAGCTTGTTCTGAATTTTCTTGTATTCTTTCAGTTAAGGCTTCAGGAGATTCGGCAACATTTTCTTGCCCAGCTTCAATTGGGACCTCTTGTTCTGTTGCCGCATTTTCACCAAATCTTGCCATAGTATTTTAAGTTAATTATAACTCTCTACGTATTTTATCTAATTTTTTTTGCTCAATTTCCTTAATAAAATTGTCGACAATTTTAGCCTGTTCTTTCTTTAGTTCATTGAGCTTGGCTAAGTACTCGTTATATATAGCCTCTATTTGTTCTGATTTTTTTTCTTCCATATGGTAATTAGTATAGCATAAAATAAAAAAATCGCCACAACGGCGATATTTAATAAAAAAGGAAACCCGCGAAAGTTTCCAGGAAAGGGTTGGGAAGGGCTGATTCGTTGTCCGAAGACTCGAGTTGACCACTGGCCGTTCTTTCGTGTTGCCACAAGGGCGTCTGGTTGCTTTCGCGGGTTCGTCACTCAATCGATTTCTCGACTAGGTAATAACTATATTAGCACAACGTCAGATAATGTCAAGCATACTTATCCACAGGCCAAGAAGCAAACAAAAAACACCCTATTATGGGGTGTTTCTTACTATTTAGAGCTTGTTTATAAGCCGTAGGCGCTAGTGAGGGTAGAAAGCATACTAGGTAAAACAAACATCAATATGATCAGTGGTATTATAAATAACAGGACAGTTATTACTACACTCCAGATAAACATCTTTTTGGCTGTTTGAATGGTTTTGTAGATTTCATTTATTTTGAGATCTAAGTCCTCTATCTTTTTGTATAACTGTTCTTCCATTGTCTTATTTTAATGATAACTACAGTATAGCAAAAAATCATTCGCCTCGCTATCTAGTGTTGTGGTATAATGTGTCCATGATAGATTTTTATTATAAGACAGCTAAGATAAAAAAACTTAGCCGTATAAAAAAAATACGTGACGGTGTTTGGATTGATGTCAAAAAAGCCAACGAAGATGATCTTAAAAAAATAAGTGAAATCACTGGCTTGTCATATTTGGATTTGCAAGATGTCCTAGACCCTCATGAATTGCCACGTTTAGAAAGAATTGACGGAAATGTTATTCTCTTTGTCCGTAGTCCAAAGACCACTACTGAAGTTGTTGCTTTTACGCATACAAATTTGTTGACTATTATTATTACCAGCCAATATTTCATTACTATTTCCCCGACTGAAAATAAAGTATTAAAAGATATATTAAAAGAAAGAATTGATGTAGCCACTACTCAAAGAGGTAAACTTTTGGTCTATTTATTACTTGGTATTTCACACGAGTTTACCAAGCGAATAAAAGAAGTCCGTCATCAGGTGTCATCCAAAGAAAGAAATATAGATAAAATAAACAACAAAGAAATTTTGGAGCTTATCCGTATTGAGGAGGTGTTGAATCAGCATATCTCTGCTCTGATTCCAATGAAAAGTGTTTTTGAAAACATCACCGGCGGAAAATATATTTACCTTTATCGAGAAGACGAAGGCTTATTTGAGGATTTGATTATTTCTATCCGTCAATCAGTCGATCTTTGTCAGGTAAATATAAAAAGTATAAAAGCTCTTCGGGATTCATATCAAATTATTTTTACCAATAGGCTAAATAAGGTGATTCAGTTTCTGACAGCCTTTACCATCATCATGACTATTCCTACCATTGTAGCTAGCCTCTATGGCATGAATGTTCGTTTGCCGCTAGGTGAAAGTCCTTTTGCTTTTGGCTATGTATTGCTAATATCAATTGCTCTTTCGGGTTTATTTTTGTTTACCTTTTACAAGAAAAAGTGGTTATAGTTTTTAGCAAATTTATTTTAAATCAAAAAATCGCCCTAGTGGCGATTTTTAGTTTGTTATAAATTTATTTGCTTCTTTTTTTCTTGGCTTTTTCTTCAAGCATAAGTCTTTTTATTTCCAGTCTTTTGGGAGTTTTTTTGGAACTTGATTTTTGCTTTCTGCCAACAGCGTGTGCTCTTTTTGCCATATAAGTGTTTATTTATCTATTAGATGCCTATTCTAGCTTATTTTTGGGATAAAATCAATAGTAAAGGTAAATATTATTATGACACTTCATTTTCTGTAGAAACTCCAAATTGAGGTCCATAACTAATATT
>CALDOH010000073.1 GCA_937912185.1 uncultured bacterium
CCCCTGTTGAGACAATACACGAGCAAAATAAAAATTAGCGTTGGAATCTGGCCAATTAAAAATTATTTGTTTAAAGCCAAACCATTCACTAAGCCAGACTGAAGAACTCAGGTAAGAATATACAAAAAAGAATGCCCCTGCTAAAATCGCAATTATTAGATTGTATTTTCGCTCTTTAGTCATTGGCTAGTTCTAAAATTTGACTGACATAGTTGTCTATATAAAACGGCTCAACACTGCGCTGACATTGCGCGGCCATTAATTTTAACTTTTCCCTTTGTTGATATAGGCCTTCAATCTTTTTATTTAGCGTAGCAAAGTCACCAGCTGGAAAAATCCAACCATTAATACCTTCTTTGATCAATTCTGCTACACCACCAATATCAGCTGCCAAGATTGGCAATCCCATATTAAGCGCTTCGTAGATAACGGTCGGTGAATTTTCATAACATAGTGATGGTACTACCAAAACGTCCATCCGACCAATCAGAGGCAGTAAACGACTATGATGCATCCAACCATAAAATTTGATCCGCTTATCATCCTTGGCTAACTCTCTAGCCTTGGCTAAATCAGGACCAACGCCAACTACATGAAGCACTAATTGTTTTTGCTTTAACTTTTTAAAATTATCTATCAAATCTAATATACCCTTGGCTTTGTGAATTTGTCCTAAATATAAAATTTCTAAATTTGGACTAGGCTGTTTGATGATTTCTACCATACCCTTAGTTGGATTGGGTAAAACTATTTTCTTTGACTTGGGAAAAAAATTACTTTGCTTATAAAAATCTAACAAAAATTTTGAAGGTGATACTACTACAGCTGGTGAACCAATCAAATATCTCATGATACTAGTATAACCAAACCATCGAGCCAGCTTGTGTGACAAGGCTCCCTCTTTATCCTTGATGATCAAACCAGAAGGAGTGACCAATTGAACATCATGAATAGTATGAATATGTTTTATCTTCAATCTTCTGAGTAACATCGGTATCAAAAAGCCAACACCCATCAAGTTGTGCGTAATTATCAAGTCTGGTTTTTCTTTTTTTAAAATTTTACGAACTGTAAAATAAGAAAAGATATTAAAGGTATCAATCACGTGCCACAGAGCCCTGATAAAAGCAGGAAAACGAAAATCGTTCATATAATAATAAAGGTTGACCGGCGTAAAGCGGTAAACCAATACTTCATTAACTTCACTTTCAATAATAAGTTTGGTAATCGGCTTAGCATTTGGCCCAGTCTGTACTTTGGCTGGTTTACTAGAAATTACAAAAACATGCTGCCAAGCTTTTTTCAGACCCTCTGCTTCAATCGAAGCGATAATCTCTGCCCCACCTCTCATAAACGGTGGATATAAATTTGAAATAATTCCTATTTTCATCCCGTTAGAAATTTATTCTGT
>CALDOH010000074.1 GCA_937912185.1 uncultured bacterium
TGTTAGTTTATCAATCTCCTCTTGAGGAACCCCGCCTTCAACTAAAGCTTTTCTAAAATCAGCCAAGACCGCCTGCTCGAGGTCTATAGTGGGATCAATACTTGCATTATCGATTACGTCCGCTATTTTAGTTTTAGGAGTAATCAATCTAAGCAAACCACATTCTTGCCCCGATGGACATAAAGGATCATTTTCTGAAGAAACCTCTTCATAATCTGAATAGCCATCGCTATCCGTATCTTCCAAAAAAATACTCGTACTGTATTGATAAATTTCCTCAAAATCATTCAAGCCATCGCCATCCGTATCACGACTCCTTAATTCAACAATAGTATTCGCTTCTTTTTCGTCTGGATCTTGATAAAAATCCTTAACCCATTCCGGAGCTTCAAACTCAAATGGGCCACTAATGCCGCGATAAAGATATAAAGAAGCAAAAAACAATACACCTATACTAACAATAATAAACAAGAAAAGAGATTTCTTATCACCTCCTTTATTGGTTCTTTTTCTAGTCAAACGATTTATATCTTGACTAGATAGTTCTTCATCCTCAATTTCAAATTTATACAATTGTTTCTTCATTGAGATGTTTAATAATTCTTATATATTATAACACAAAATTATGAAATAACCAAAGACTCTTTCCCCTGTTTTGGCCTATTACAAGATTAGTTCAAAAAACTACAAATTTTCTGATAAATTAAGCCAATCTTGTGGTAACAATTTCTCTGCTCGAATATTTTCATCCAAGTTAAACTTCAAAAAAACATCCGCTACCATCTTTTTGTCTAGAGCCTGATCAGTAAGTAAATTATTTATCAATTTTTTTCTTTTACTAGCAAAGCCTCGTTTGATTAGTTGCCAAGTTTTCTTTTCTACCGCTTTATATGACCATGGTCTGAGCTTATAGATATGAATAATAGCTGAGTCTACTTTAGGTGCTGGGAAAAAATTGTCTCTAGAAACCAAAAATTCAATTCTGCTCTGAGCATAAAAAGCTACCGACAAAGATAGGAGACTATATTTACCATTTTTGACCACTATCCTCTCTGCCACCTCCTTTTGTATCATCAGGGTCATACTCTGTGGTTGATTTTTGGCCAAAATAAACTTTTGAATAAATTTGTTAGTCAAATAATATGGTATATTAGCCACTATCTTATAATCCTTCTTTTTGTGTCTATCCAAAACTTCCTTCCAAGCTTCTTCTGTCAGAGATAAGATGTCATGCCAAATTATCTCCAAATTGCTAGAAACTCCCATGAGTTTATTTAAAGGCCTGGAAAAATTTCTATCCAGTTCAAAAGCAACTACCTGTTCCACGCTTTTAACCAACTCCTGAGTAAGGGCCCCTAATCCAGGACCAACTTCTAGAACTAAATCATTTTTTTTGAGCTCAGCCGCCTTGATAGTATTTTCCAAAACCTCGTCTGAAATCAAAAAATTCTGACCCCGAATTTTGTTGGGTGCCAGATTATATTTTTTCAGCAAAAACTCTAATTCGCTCTTTATCATAACTTTACAATAACATATAAAGTAAACTCATACTTCCAGCCAAAACAAAGCTTATCTTAAATGCTAAGGCCTCATCAGCAATCATAGAGGTTAAAATATATACCAAGACAATAGCCAATATCTTGCCGACCACTAAGCTCATCTCGAAAAAAACAACCCGATTCATGACTGACTGTCTCTTGTGAGCTTCTACATCCTTGGCCTTTTGATAAGTTAAGGCAATAAGTGGAATAGACACAATATTCTTTCCCAACCTAGACATAGTGTCGACAAAAAATATTCCCATGGTATTTATAATGAATATCCTAAAAAACCAAGCTAGGGAATAAAACACACTACCTAGAGACAAAATTTTCCTTTTTATTTGTAGCATCCGTTAATTTACCAATATACAAAATAACCATGGTAGTAACAAAAGTTGCCAAAGTAATTACCATACCTAAATCAAAAACGTTGGTAATTACTATAGAGATAAAAACTGGCCAGATTACCACCGCTACTAACTCCTCGCCAAAGCCAACATAAGCCAAAAGTGCTTGACGATTTTCTTTGCTAAACAAATCCCTATAAGCATCTAAATAAGAAAAACTAGCTGGCTTAAATTTTTCTCTAGTGGCCAAAGTAGAAATATTTGATGCCATAAATATGATAGAAGCTACAATAAATAAAGTACCATAACCCCACTCATAAATAATAAAACCAGCCAAAGTCGGGCCAATTATATAAACCAATGAAGACGCTACACTCATAGCGCTAATCTCCTTACCCTCTTCTTTGTCACCAGTAAAACGAGCAAAATCAGCATGGTAGGCAGGCCAATAAAACATCTTTTGTACTGCGTAAATAATTGGCGCTATATAAAAAAGTACTGGGTATTTAGCAATTAAAAATAAACTTATATAAAAAACCACATAGAAAAAAGTACCAATAAAAATCCCCCACTCATAGCCCTTGCTGCGAGCAAACTTGCCCCCTAAGGGCATAATAAAAAAATAAAGTGCATAAACAATGAAATAAAATAACATTATCTCATGCAATCTATAACCAAGTTTTTGATAAAGATAAATCGGCTCAAAAAGTGTCACCATAGCCAAAGCTAAGTTGACCAAAGTAGTGGCAATAAACAACTCTTTGACTTGCCGTCTCATGTTACTGGGTAAAAAACTTTTCAAAAAATGAAGCATGTTATATTTTTATTTTAATTTCTCCCTGGCGCAAAATTTCTACTGTATCACCTATTATCTTAATGATAGTAGATGGTGCCTGTTTGGGCAAATCACCAGCGTTGATAAACAAATCTGGTTTTTTATTTTTATTAGAAAATTGTTTAATGATGTCCCGGGGTTTATAAGTGTTTGTTTTATCTGATACATTAGCCGAAGTAGCTATCAAAGGATTGCCAAAATTGATGGATAAATCAGCGGCAAAGAGATAGCTAGATACTCTGAGCGCTAGATAGTCATCACAATGGCCGTTCCACTTACAATATTTATAAGGCAAAACTAAGGTTAGTGGACCAGGCCAATACTCTGCCGCCAAACGTCTGGCCTTATCTGAAAAATCAACCAAAGAACTAGCATAAACAAAATCCGGTACGATGACTGAAAGTGGTTTACCCCTGTCACGCTCTTTTAGTTGATAAATATCTTCTATAACACTCTCTTTAAAAAAATCTCCACCAAGGCCGTATGAAGTCTCGGTCGGATAAATAATTGTTCCCCCTCCTCGCAAAACCTCTAGAGCTTTTTGTAATACTTGTACCCGATTGGTTTTATCTAATTTTATTTCTTCCATTTCTTATCTAAGTAAAATAATGAATAAGGTAGCTACTGAAGCTAAAATAAATGTCACTTGCATTGGCAAAAATACCAACAAACAAGCAACCAATAATAATATTAATACTCGGCCCATATGAATGGCCATTTCTTTGATCAAGGTGTATTCATCGATATAATGTCCTCTATCAGCTGCTTTTTCGTAAACCAAGGTGTCTAGAGAAGTACGCAAGACTATCATAACCAAAGTATGATAAATAGAAACTGCAAAGACATGAAAAGTAGTTACTACTGCTGCCTTGAGTAGCCAGGCTGTTGAGTTCAAGATTGTACCAATCTTTACTAGTCTTACTTTTTTGAACTTATCAAGTAAACCACCTAGTACCAGACGTAAAAGCATGCCCACCAATAAGACTCCGCCTGACACTAGACCTAGGGCTTTATACTTCTCATCAAAAATAAAAAAGATAAACAATGGCCAAAATACACCACCAATTACCCCAACTGCTCCATCAGACATATAAGCAGCTACCATCCGACGATTAAAGGGATGAAAAAAATACTTAAATGTCTCTCGATAGCTCCAGGAAACTTCTTCTTTAGTCTCTGGTAAAAAATAAAACGGAATTGTCGATACCAAGCTGACGGCCAATGACACCATAGTCAAAACTCTAAAATCCCAAGTATCCAAAATAAATCCACCTATTATCGGAGCTACAATTGCTAGAGCTGAAGAAATTGAAAATATAACACCAAATTGTTTTCCTCTATTTTTTTTGCTAGAAAACTTGGCACTGTCTGTTTGAAAGGGCAACCAAAAAGTACTACGCATAAAGGTAACTGAAATTGCTGCTATAGCTGCATATAGCAAAGGGTCTTCGGGAAATTTATATAAGGCTACAAAATAAGGAATTCTAAATACATTGGAAAGTAAAATACTTTTTTTAATACCAATCGCATTCATTACCTTGGCCCCCAAGGGAGCAGCAAAAAAATAAAGACTTGAGCCTAAAACGAAATAGGCAATCATCAAATTGTAACTCTTAAAATGAGTGTACAATAAAATCGGAAAAAATAGAACAAAAATATTACTACCAAAGTCTAAAAATATTTTTCCAAACCACAAAGAAATTAGTCCTTTAGAAAAACCTATTTTTTTATAATCATCAATGATGGGCATTTTTATTTTTATGTTTTGACCAGGCCTATTTGACCACTAAGCTGATTATCTTGTTCTTGACGTGAATAAATTTTACTAATTTTTTATCTTCAATATATTTCTTAACTTTTGGCTGAGCCAATACCTGACTTTTTACTTCATCATTAGGCTCAGTATCGTTGACCAATTCAATCTCATCTCTGACCTTACCATTTATTTGAATACCAATCCTAATCATCTCATCTTTGGCTAAGTTAGCATCATAGCTTGGCCACTTAGCTTGAGCCAAACTATCTTTGTTGCCGGAAACTTGCCACAATTCCTCAGCCATATGAGGAGCAAATGGCGCTAGTAGTAAAACAAAATCATCTAAAATATTTTTATTAATTTCTTTTTGCTTATCTAGAGCATTGGCCAAAATCATAAGCTGAGAAATAGCAGTATTAAAACGCATACTCTCTATATCTTGATCAACTTTCTTTATAGTCTTGTGAAGTATGGTCTCTATTTCTTTACTTGTCTTGCTAGTAGAAATTTTACTGCGCAAACTCCAAACTTTTTCCAAAAATCTATGCACACCAACCACACCCTTATCGTCCCAAGCGATTGATTGATCAAATGGCCCCATAAACATTTCATAAACTCGAACTGTGTCAGCACCATACTTGGCTACATAATCATCAGGATTAATCACATTACCTTTAGACTTGGACATCTTGACGCCACCACCACCCAAAATCATACCCTGGGCAGTCCTCTTTTTATATGGTTCACTACCAACCTTTTTTGGTATAGCTCCAATGTCATACAAAAACTTAAAGACAAAGCGAGAGTACAGTAAATGAAGGGTGGTATGCTCCATACCGCCATTATACCAATCAACCGGCAACCAATGTTCGGCTTTTTTGGGGTCAACTAATTGTTTATTATTTTTAGGATCACAATAGCGAATAAAATACCAATTAGAGCCAGCCCAATTAGGCATAACATCTGTTTCGCGTTGAGCAATGCCGCCACATTCTGGACAAGTGGTATTTACCCAGTCAATCACCTTGGCCAATGGCGATCCACCATCGTCTGTTGGCTTAAAATCATCTATCTCTGGTAGCTTGACCGGAAGTTCATCTTCAGCCACCGGCACCCAAGCACATTTGGCACAATTGATCATTGGGATTGGTTCACCCCAATATCTTTGACGAGAAAAAATCCAATCGTGCAATTTATAATTTACAATAGCTTTGCCTAGTTTATTTTTCTCCAGCCACTTGATAATTTTTTTATTAAATTCTGCTGTTAGTAAACCATTAAATTTACCAGAATTAATAGCTCGGCCTTCACCGCTATAGGCTCCATATTTGTCTAAATATATCAAGATACCTATTTTATTATATTTATGACTTACGCTTTGCAAAGCATCTTTTTCACTTAACCAGATTATTTCATGCTTTGCTTTTTCTGCAGTAGAAATACTTTGAGCTACTTCATCCTCTAATTCTAATAAGATAGGATTATCTACTCGATAACGCCAAACTTTTTTATTATCAGCATAAAAATGCTCCTCTGTTTGTCCGCCCAAACGTCTAATCGCTTTGGCTTTATAACCGGTTTCCTCTAAAACTTCCCTTTCAGCTGCTTGTTCCGGTGTCTCCCCTACTTCTATACCCCCAATCACTGGTGCTAACCAATCAAATTTTTTCCATTTGAGTAATAAAAACTTACCATCAGATTTACGTTGTATGGTGGCTGATATTGTTTCCCGATATTCTTCATCTTGTTTGATCTCACCATCAACTGGCATAACCACGTCTCTGATATTTAGATTGTACTTTCTCGCAAAATCATAATCACGCTGATCATGACCTGGTACGGCCATAATTGCTCCAGTGCCATAACCCATCATTATATAATCAGCTACAAATATAGGAATCTCTTCGTTGTTTACTGGATTGATTGCCTTGAGACCTTTGAGCTCAACACCTGTTTTTTCTTTATCATCAGCCCCACGCTCCTGATCGGTTTTTTTCTGGGCAGCTTTAATATATGTTTTAACCTCGGCTAAATTGCTAATTTTATTTTCTAAACTATGCAAGACTGCGTGTTCTGGCGCTACCACCATAAAAGTAGCTCCAAATAAAGTATCTGGCCGAGTGGTGAATACCTTCAATTCTTCCTTGGTGTCTTTTATCTTAAAATTAACTTCTGCTCCTTCACTACGACCAATCCAATCTTTTTGTTGTTTCTTTATAGACTCCAAAAAATCTACCTGATCCAAGTCCTCTATCAATCGATCGGCATATTTGGTGATTCGAAGTAGCCACTGCTCTTTTTCTTTTTTGACAACTTCAGCACCACAGCGTTCACAAACTCCAGCCACCACCTCTTCATTGGCCAGGCCAATTTTACAAGAGGTACACCAATTAATATTTTCCTTAGATTTGTAAGCCAAGCCTTGCTTGTACATTTGGATAAATATCCACTGAGTCCAACGATAGTAATCTGGGCTGGTAGTAGAAAAGCTCCTATCCCAATCAAAACTCAAACCAATGCTCTTCATCTGCTTGGTGTAATTGGCTATATTTCTTTCAGTAGTTATTTGAGGAGCTGTGTTTGTCTTGATAGCATAGTTTTCAGCGGGCAGACCAAAGGCATCAAAACCCATTGGATAAAGCACACTATAACCATCCATTCTTTTCTTGCGAGATACTACATCTAAAGCAGTGTACGACCTCAAGTGCCCAGTGTGTAAGCCATCGCCGGATGGATAAGGAAATTCTACCAGACCATAAAACTTTTTTTTGCCATCATCAGCAACAACAAAAGTATTGCTGTC
>CALDOH010000075.1 GCA_937912185.1 uncultured bacterium
ATGAGTATTAATGAACGTGTGCTTCGTCTCCACGAAGTCGGTCGTCCACTACTAGTAGAATAATATGATTGTTTTTTCAGCCTTTGTCCCCCATTCACCAGTAATTATCCCTGAGGTAGGCAAAGAAAACCTAGATAAACTATCCGATACCATTAAAGCGTATCAGACTTTGGAGCACGAAATATATTCTTCTAAGCCAGATACCATTATAGTGATTTCTCCACACGCTGAACAACGTGATGAATCTTTTACCATCAATCAAGCACCAAATTTTAAGATAAATTTTAAAGAATTTGGAGACTTGGTTACCAATATGCAATTTACCAATGATATTGGTTTTGGCTATCAGGTCAAAGAATTATGTGAAGATTATTTTCCTGTCATGATGACGGCTCAGGAAAATCTAGATTATGGCACCGGTGTTCCTCTGTTTTATTTAACCCAGCATTTACCAGATGTAAAAGTAGTGGTTATTGGTTATAGTAACCTTTCTCCAGAAGAACATTTCAAATTTGGTCAGATCATCAGAAAACAGATAAATTTGGCTGGAAAAAGAATAGCTGTTGTGGCCTCTGGGGATTTGTCTCATAAATTACAAGAGGATTCTCCGGCTGGATATTCTGAGCGGGCTCAAGAATTTGATCAGAAAATTATAAAATTAATCAATAATAAAAAAATAGACGACATTATTCATCTAGATCCTGAGTTAATCAAAGAAGTTAGTCCTTGTGGTCATCGCTCACTCTTGATACTTTTGGGGATTATGGAACAACTCAATTTTACTCCTCAGCAATTGAGTTACCAAGCGCCGTTCGGCATCGGCTATTTAGTAGAAAATTTTGAAATTAAATAATAAAAAACAACCCCCCTCTGTCCTACTGGACGTCTCCCCTTATTAAGGGGGAGAAAAAGTGGGGGTTGTTTTTTATTTTACCTCGTTAAAAAAGATAGTTATAAATACGCCCGTTACTAGTAGTAACATACCTATAATTAGAAGAAATAATTGTTTTTTTTGTAAAGGGTCCTTAGCTTGATTTTGTAGTTTGTTTTTCTTTTTTTGGGAGATTATTGGAATAAAGACCGCTACCCAGATTGGAATCATGTATATAGCTGACCAAGAATCTGAATCCTCGCTCGCTCCAGAAGCATTACTGGTTTTTTTGGCTATAATAGTAACAACTACGCCTATTATTAGGGCAATTGTCAGAATTATAAAAACAATTCTTTTTTGTTTGGGAGTTTTTTGTTGTTCCTGACCTCGCCAGCGTTTGAGATTTGGTAGGGTTTTGGTAGCTTGGGCAGTAGCATTTTTTTGTGAAATAGCTTCATTGCCCATGGTCATATGGGATAGTTTATCAATTTGTTGTTCTAGGGTAAGGTTGGGATTGGTAAATTGACCAGCCTGATAGCAATAATGACAATACTCAGTATCACGGTTGCCATCTTTATTGGTGCCGAAGTCAGTTTCTTTTATCATTGGCATGCCACATGATTGGCAAATAGCTTGTTTACTCATAGTATTATTTTAGTATTTTTTTATCAGCGATTAGTTTGAAGAAATATTTCCATTGCTCCCCGCCCTTAGTTAGTTCCTTGGTATCATCAAAACATTTTTCAACGAAGTTTCGATCATTATCTCTACAGATTTTAAAAACAGAACTGCGTTTAAAGTTTGGAATACCCAGTTCATTGATGATTTTCAAAGCCAAATCCTGCCACTGATAAGCTGGTGGTTTTTTGGCAGGTCTTCTATCCTGGGCTTTACTTTGGAAGATATCACCTATTTGTTCCATATACTCTGATTATAGCAAAATATAGATATTATTAAAATCACCCCTAAGGGTGGGGTGATTCTAACCGCGATACGTATTTTGAAATTTTGTCTTCTTAGCTTTAAAGAAATTTTCACAAAACTTTTTAGCCTTAGTTGCGTTGAATGTCTTGCAACTGAAGATGTCTATAAAAGTTCTATTGTATATTTCATCACAATGGACTGTGATGTTTGAGGTGTAGATGAATTGGACAGCAGTATTGCCCTCTAAATCATCGTCGCCAAATCTTTTGACGATAGGACGGCCATAGGGCCGCATATCTATCTCCTGACAAAGTGTGGTGCAAAACTCAGCTAGTTTTGATTTTGTTCTGATAATTTTTTCATCGCACTCATAGAGATCAATGGACAAAAGTTGCCCCCAAATTTTTTTGTTCATTTCTTTAGCATGTTTGTTTAGTTAATTAAATTTAATGAAATAATATTATCATTATAATCAAAATCAATCAATACTTGTCCCCTTATTTAGCTCTTTGTTATTGACAAAAAGACAAAAAATGTGTATAGTATTAAATATGTTGAAAATAGCCAAATATCCAGATCCGATTTTGCGAAAAACCGCTAAGCCTATTAGGGATTTTAATGCTGCTTTGGAAAAATTGGCTGAGAATATGGCCAGGGTTATGTTTGCTGATGATGGTATCGGCTTAGCTGGTCCGCAGGTATCTCAAAGTCAGCGTATCATCGTGGTGGGAGATGGACGGGGTGATCACTATGAAGTTTATGTCAATCCTGAAGTCACTTTTTTTTCTAAAGATAAAACCAGCACTGAAGAAGGTTGTCTGTCATTGCCAAAAATTTTTGGTAATGTTACTAGGCCTAAAAAAATTCACCTTAAATATCAAGATCTGGAAGGCAATGTTATTAAAGAGAAAATAAAAGGTCTTAAGTCAGTGGTAATTCAACACGAAGTAGATCATCTAGATGGTATACTGTTTATAGATCGAGTAGAAAAAATTACTAAGGGTCAAGATATTTTAGATAGTTTGAAAAAATGAGTATAATATTTTGGGGCACACCAGATTTTGCTGTGCCTAGTTTAAAAATTTTACATAACTTAGGTTTGGTAGCCGTTGTGGTAACTCAGCCGGACAAGCCAGCCGGACGAGGTAAAAAGCTAGTTGCTTCCCCGGTTAAAGATTTTTGTTTAGCCAATAATATAAAAACACTTGAGCCGGTCAAATTAGATCAGGCTTTTATTGACTCTATAAAAAAATACCTACCAGCCAGCTTCGTTGTAGTTGCCTACGGCAAGATTATCCCTCAAGTGGTGCTTGATCTGTCTGAGCTAAACGCTATCAATGTCCATCCTTCAATATTGCCAGAGTTGCGTGGACCATCTCCTATCCAAACAGCTATTTTGCGAGGCTTTGAGCAAACCGGGGTATCATTGATGCAATTGGACAAAAAAATGGACCACGGGCCAATTTTGGGCCAAATTCAGGTCAAAATACAACCAGATGAAAATTATTTACAGCTAGCAGAGCGCTTGTCAGTCATTGGCTCTCAAG
>CALDOH010000076.1 GCA_937912185.1 uncultured bacterium
CGTAATTTGGAAGCAATTAGATTGGGAAAGATATCAGAACAAGATAGAGACAAACTTATGATAGGGAATACAGCTTTGGAAGCATATGTAGTTCCTTGGAATAATTTAGATGAAATTATTCAAGATTCGGAGAGTGTAGATGATATGGCGGTGGGGATTGCTATTAAGGTTCTCGAAGAGCTTAAAGCTCATGGATTAAACGATGATAAATTAATTGAAGTTTTAATGGCAGGATACAGTCCAGGAGGCCCCTTAACAGAACACGGTGATGTTCCTCAGGTTCACGAGATTTGGAGTAAGTTGTTAAACAAAATTGAGGAAAATAAAAACTTAAGTCAATTGAAAAACAGATTACAGGAAAGAGTGCAAAAGAAAATTGAGGAGAAGGGTTTTGTGTTTAGATATATTGATAAAAGTTGAGTATGAAACTAACGATTGATCAGAATAAACTACTCAAAGATTTAATGACTAATTCTGCAAAAAAGGGAAACTTGGCTAACTCAGGAATGGTGTTTGAGGGGAGTGGGGTTTTAGCCTCGGCCGAGAGTCTAGTGGTTACAAATGCTGATGCTACTGCCCATTCGGAGAGGATGTTGGTGAAAGAAGTTGGTAGGCTAAAAAAGAGTAACTACACTCCAGGATTGACAATGGTAACGGTGGTTGAGCCTTGCTTAATGTGTATGAGTGCTTGTTCCCAAGCTGGATATAAAGAAATTGCCTATATTATTCCAGCTAAACGTTATGTGGAAAAAATTGCCTGGATGACCGATGTAAATAAAAATGTTGACAAACAACTAATTGCTAAATCGTTTAGTGAGCCTTTTAAACTGACTCACCTAAGTGAATATGAAGAAGAGTTTAGTGAGGTGTTTGAAGATGTAATGAAAGAATTGTTGGAAAAATAAGTTTGCTATTGATTTAACATCTGAATTAACGGGTTATCTTCTATCCCTTGCTCTAATTGTTTAATTAGTTGCCAAAATTTATCGGGGATTGGGGTGTTACCAATTTGCTTGACTCCAGTTTCTACTGTTGGTAGTTTGATTTGACTAAAACCTGGCTCCTCGTATTCCAAAACCTCACAAGCTGGTTGATCTTTGCAGGCATACCAAGACATAAGCCAACCTTTCTTAACCTCCATCATATAGCTATTATCGTCTTGATTCATATCTACCTTGTAAGCAGAAAGCTCTCCCTGTGGACTAAGGCTTACAAAGATTAATTTTCCTTTTAGTGGGACTTCGTTAAATACTGCTTCATTTGTCTCTACGTACTGAACGGGAGTTCTCACTCCAGACTGGATTTCGATTAAAGCCCCATCTTTCTCACTAGCGTCTACATCTTTAAACTCCCAGGTTTTACAGCGAACGCCTGGTACAACTTCTTCCCACTCCGTATACTCAATATCTCCTTCATAGCCTCTGGCAGAAACTTTAGTTCTATCTTGATTTGAGAAGTCAACATCTCTTTCTGTTTTTGGAAGACTCATACTTTATATTATAAACGCCAACTATCTTTTTTGTATTATCCCGTTGTAGGGCTTGGTGGAAGTAAATGGTTGGAGGTTTGGAGGCATAATCGGCGTACGGTCGACTATGATGATCTCTTCTAATTTCGAGTTTTCAAAAAGACTCCAGGCAAGGTTTCTCAATTGTAATTTGTAGTAGTTGTTGGCGTCTCCTGGTTTTATCAACTGTTGGTTTCCACCAACTCCCCAGCAACTTGGGAGAATTAGTTTTTTGGTTTGTGGGTGCAAAAAGGTTGGTTGTTTGCCAACAAAGCTTTCCCTACCTGATCGCCTAAGAGCTTCGTTAAAAATCTCTTGATCTTGACCTGGACGAAGAAAAATGGAGGTAGTGGCCAGATCAGCACAGATCAAGACGCCAATATCTGTTCCAGGAATAATCATTGGTAGTTCTTCTACTGGAAGATCAAAGTTGTCTCGTTCTTTTGCGGTAGCTCCAGAGCGTTTGTGAGTTTGACCGATTACTTCTCCAACCTTGATAACCAAAATACTGTTTCTAGGTTTTGTCATCTCAAAGGTTGGAGTGCCTAAAAGAAAGGTTGTATTGGGGTGTTGAATTGAAAACTTTTTGATTTCATCAATACGGTTTTCAATTTCGTCTCTAGCTTTACTTACTTCATGTAATGGCCGACCAGTGAAGGTCATTAGTTCGGGACTAACTACCAGTTTATCTCGACGATTGATTTGTTTTAGATATGAGAGATATCCAGACCAGGTTTGAGCGGAAACAGCTGTGACTGTTTCTCCACTAGAAAAATTTAATCTATGTAGACCATGTTCATGAGTATTTGATTCTTTAGGATGGGTAGGTCTTCTTGTTTCTTGATTGTTCATGAGGCTTGATTACATTGCGGCGTACAGATCAACTTTGTAACCATCTGGATCTTCGACCACTGCATATCTTTGCCCCCAAAAGGCATCCCAAGGTTCCTTGACTACCTTGAAGCTTGCCTTGCCTATTTTTTTGGCTACTTTATTTAATTCCTCTGGCGAGTCGTATTGGATGGCAAAGGGTGAATGATTGCCTGGCTTAGGGTCTTCACCAATAATATTTTTGACCACGTTTTTAGTATCGATCATCAGTCTGGCCGAGCCAGTTGAGGTCATGGCTTCAAGATGCTCGTCGCTATCTTTAAACTTGGGAAACTTGAAACCCAATAGTTGATAGAATTTGATTGTCCTTTTTAGATTACTAGATGTGACTCCAACTGCGTTTAGTTTCATAAGTTTCTCTTAGTTTTGATAGTGACCATATTCTACCAATTTTCTCCCCGCTGAGTGGGGACAGCGGGGAGGGAGGAAAGATGTTTGGGATTAAGGTGG
>CALDOH010000077.1 GCA_937912185.1 uncultured bacterium
TACTATCAATATCTTAGCAATAAAGCCTCAAAAAATCAATGCTAAATGTACTTTTTAAAAAAAGACTTGACGATTCTTAAAATAGATAATAAACTGGAAACATCATTCGTTCTGTTCCACTCGACTCACTTTCAAAATCAAAGAAAATAAGTAAGTCCGATCTCCGTATCCATGCCTGGCGGGGATTTTTTCTTTGTGTCTTTATTAAGCCCGATATTTCTGATAAAATACTAACATGAATAAAAGTAGCTTAAACAAACGCAATTTTCCCAGTTGGCTCAATAAACGGGGAATGGATTATTTACTTCTTTTTGTTTTAACTGGTGTTTACTTTGGTCGGATTCAATGGAATATGTTTGTCGGTGACCCCGATGGGTATTATCACACTAAAATTGCCCTACTACTCCGTCAAGGTCAATTGTTAAAAAGCATGCCTTGGATGCAATTTTCCACTCTCAGAGATAATTTTACTGACCACCACCTACTCTATCACCTGATACTAGTGCCCTTTACTTACCTCCATAGCGATCCGCTAATAGCGGTAAAAATTGCCACTGTATTTTTTGCCATCTTAGTAGTCTTAGTATTTTATTGGCTACTAAAAAAAATGTATATTATTTGGCCTTGGCTTTGGGCAGCTTTATTTATCACCCTTGGCGGCGTTACTTTTCGTCTATCACTGATCAAGGCTAACGCCCTGTCCTTGATATTGGTCTGGTTTTTTATTTATGCCTTACTAAATAGAAAAGCGTTATTAGCTTTTTTCTTGTCTTTTATCTTTGTCTGGCTCTATGGCGGCTGGCCGCTAGCAATATTGATTACTATTGTCTATTTAATCGCCGACAAGGTTTACCAAAGACTGCACACCGACAAATTAAAAATTTTCTGGCAAAGGATGGTTAAGGTTTTTAGCCAACCAAAGCTTAGTAACAAAAAAACTGTCTGGGCAATTGCCCTTGGCCTAGTAGCTGGACTAGTAATAAATCCTTACTGGCCACGAAATATATATTTTTATTACCAACAAGTTTTCCAAATTGGCATTGTCAATCAAGGTGGAAACTTTGCCGTTGGCGGAGAGTGGTATGGAACCACTCCTATGCATGTTATATCCGCTATGCCTCATCTCTTTCTCTTGGGTATACTAATTATCATTTTGGCTGTGGGTAATATTAAAAAAAT
This sequence comes from uncultured bacterium, assembly GCA_937912185.1. Taxonomy (GTDB): domain Bacteria; phylum Patescibacteriota; class Patescibacteriia; order UBA1558; family GWA2-36-10; genus BM519. The sequence goes on from CALDOH010000077.1 coordinate 1,180, forward strand.
TAGCAAACAAACCTTCTTCACTTTTCTCCTAACTTTTATCTTTATACTTTTAACTATAAAGTCTAGACGTTATATTGAATATCTAGCTCCATTCACACTGCTCTTTGTGGCCTGTGGTACTAGCGACATAATCAGAATACTTGATTGGAAAAAGATCCGTCATTTTTGGCAGTCTTCACCAAAATATTTAAAAAGTTATCTTAGTATATTAATATTTGTCTTTGCTGTAGCCATAGTACCAAAAACTATTGAAAAAACCAACAAGGTCAGTCTATCTGACCACTGGCAAATCACTAGATTCCAGGCTGCTAGCAATTGGCTAGAGGAAAACACAGGTGCTGGTACCACAGTATTTCATGCTGACTGGGATGAATGGCCAGCGCTCTATTATCACAATGATCATAATTATTATGTCACTATAGTTATCATGATGTTATAAATGTGCCAGTTTTTATTTAAAATGTAGACAAAAAAATTGAAATAACGAACATGTTGAAAGGTCCAT
>CALDOH010000078.1 GCA_937912185.1 uncultured bacterium
CCCTTTGTCAAACCATTACTACCAATACCATCTTCAATATTTTGCCAACTATTACTCCTGATAGCCCTGACTGCCTCAACACCCTCTTGGGCGTACTCGGCCAAAGCTTGCTTATCACCAGCTCCATAAAAATTGGTATATGAATTGGTCACTACATAAAAAACACCGGCCGCTAAAATAGCAAAAACCGCCAGAGCCACTACTAGCTCCACCAGAGAAAAACCCGAGTTGTTATTTTTTATCTTCATCCCGTTAAAAATTTACCTTGTCAACTGTGATTCACCCAGTTAGAAATTATAGTGAAATACATAATTATTATTTTGCTTTTTCACTTCAGCTAAACATTGTGAATTTCTAACTAGGTAAAATTACTTTTCATTCCTGTTTATTTTACTAAAACGATATTTGTTAATTTTATAAAAACTCTTACTACATTACTCTTTAATACAATCCCATGAATTTCTAGCGGGATTCATTTTAATCTTTTAGACAACGAACTGAAAATCCCCAGTTTTGAGCACTATCTGTCTGCCCCATAGTAGCTCCATTGTCATTATAATGAACCCAAGAAACTGTTGTTGGCGTGGTCTCATCGGAAGTCCAGAGCGCTATCAAGGAACTAATACTATCATAGGTATCTGAGGTGGCATCCCTTTCACCAGACATAATCATATCAAAACCAGAAGAACCATTTAATTTTAGCTCTGTGCCAACGCTGGGGGCTGGAAAATTTGCTATTAATGTTTCATATTCCGAATCACTCGGAACATGCCAACCACTAGGACAAATACCCTGGCTTTGAGAAAGAGTAGCATACCCCATTAATTCATCCCAATCATACAAAGCTCCATTGCTATCACAGTTACTTGCAGTATCGGCATAACACCACTTCTCTATAATACTATTATCAGTCGGATCGGTGGCTGCACTAGCTAACATAGTACCAGTATTGAGATTTTCTGCCATCCAACATTGATCAGCTATTTGAGCTGTTCTGTAAGCTTGTCCCTCTATGTCATAGACATAATTCTCTCCGCAAGTAAAAGTATAGGCTAGGCCAGTAGGAGTAATATGAATAGTTTTCTCTGCACCAAAATTGCTACTTAGCTTGATGATCTGCTCGGCTAGATTGCTAGCAGTACTAGTACTAAGCCAACCAGACTTAAAATCAAAATAAAATTCATTTATTTGATCTGAGCCAACATAGACACCACTATTTAATTGCATAATTCTATCATAGCTAGCATTACGATAATCAAAGAACTTTCCTTTATACAAAACTATACAATCTCCGCTATCCTCACAATAAGAATTATTGTCTAAAACTTTTATACCCCACACATCACCAAAATAACCAGTAACTGAATAATTTCTAGCTTGAGAAATAAATTCAACCAACTCTTTTGATTTGGCGTCCAAATCTTCTCGAGATGCCGTAGTGTTTACCATGGTAAGGGCTGAGGTCAAAATAATTACAAAAATAGCTACTACTACCAAAATTTCAACCAGACTAAATCCTAATTGGTTTTTCTTTACATCTTTCAAAATTTTTCTGCCCCGAACGTAGTCGAGGGATATTTTCATTCTGGACATTAGCGCCCAACGTTACTAGTTAATGAGTAGATAGGATTGATAATTGAAATTGCCACAAAGCCGACCACCAAACCAATCATAATCAAAAGTGCTGGTTCAAGCATGGTGGATAAATTCTTGGTAGTATTATCAACCTCCAGTTCATAAAAGTCTGCTAAGTACTCTAAAACTTCGCTCAGATTACCCGAACTTTCACCTACTCTAGCCATATTAGCTAACAAACTTGGAAAATATTTTCTGTCACTTAGGGCTTCAGCCAATGAGCCACCCTTTAGTATTCGATGATAAACTGCATTGGTTTCTTTTTTGTAGCCATCATTAGTCAAGGTTTGGGAAACTATCTGCAAGGCTCGATCAATGGTAATACCACTGTCTAAAAGTGATCCTAAAGTACGAGCAAATAAGGCCAGATTGAGATGCTTGGAGATATTGCCCATTATAGGCAGCCTCAATATAATCAAATGAAGAATAAGCCTAGTAGACTTAATCTTTGCCATAACTCTAAAAATAATAAGAAGCAAGACTATAGCACCAACAAGCCACATCCAATAATTTACCATGAAGTCGGAAATAGCTATAAAAATTTTAGTAGTGGTTGGTAAATCAATTTTTAAAGTATTAAAAAATCCTAATATCTTTGGCAGAACAAACACAGATATAACTACCACCAAACCTATAATAGCGACAATGACTAAACTTGGATAAATTGCCGCTGCTTTTATTTTTGATCTAAGTTCATAGCTTTTACGCTGTTGAATGGCCAACAGATTAAGATTTTTAGCCAGTGTACCCCCTTGTTCACCGACCGCAACCATATTGATAAATAGGGCATCAAAATCTTTAGGATATCTTTTCAAGGCCTCTGACAAACGATTACCCTTTCTAACATCCTCAAGTACTATTTCTAAACGCTTTGACAAAACTGGTGAAGCATTATCTTTGAGAGTTTCAAGAGCTGTATCAATCGACATACCAGCCTTGATCATGACCGATAAATGCTTGGCAAACATAACCCGCTCTATCATCTTGACCTTACCAAAAACCATCTGGCCTTTTTTCTTGACCTTCTTGCCGGGCATCTCACCTTTGACTGGCTCTAGCATGACAATCGTCCCCTCCTGGGCCGCTAATTTATTTTTGGCCTCTTGAATACTCATCGCCTCAATACCACCAGTAACAACTTTACCTTTATTGTCTGCTAATTTGTAATTAAACAACATATGTTTTATTTCCTGTCCCGTGATACCGCTTGCGGTATTTTACGGGATTATTCTTTAGTAACTCTAAATATTTCTTCAATAGTAGTTTTACCAGAGATAACTTTTTGAAAACCGTCTTCCAGCATAGTTTTCATACCATTGGTTTGAGCTGCTTTTTTGATCTGGTCAGAGTCAGCTCGATTGGTAATCAATTCTTTTATATTATCTTTTACCTGCAATACTTCAAAAATACCAACTCGACCAGCATAACCGCTATGATTACAAGCATCACAGCCCTTGCCCTTATACAGTCTAATTTCTTTGAGCTCGTCCATATTAAGAAATTTTTCAATGTCTACTTGACGTTTTAAGTCACTTATTTCCTTCTCAGTCAAAGAATAACTAACAATGCATTTCATACAAATATGTCTGACCAAACGTTGGGCAATAATCACATTGACTGTAGAAGCTACCAAAAATGGCTCTATTTTCATATCAAGCAAACGAGGCAGGGAAGTAGCCGCATCGTTGGTATGAAGGGTAGATAATACTAGGTGACCAGTCATGGCAGAGTTGATTGCAATACTAGCTGTTTCTTCGTCTCGGATTTCACCAACCATGATGACGTCTGGATCTTGACGAAGTAGCGACCTGAGGCCTTGGGCAAAAGTCAGATTAGTTTTAGGATTTACCTGGATCTGATTTACGCCCTCAAGATCATACTCGACTGGGTCTTCAATTGTACAAATGTTTATATCACGCTTATTCAAAATTTTTATCAAAGCATACAAACTAGTAGTTTTACCAGAACCCGTAGGACCAGTTACCAAAATCATACCATAAGGTTTTTGTACTGCGGTGCTAACTTTTTCTAGGTCATCAGAAGCCATGCCCAAATCCTCCAGAGTAAACTCCTTGCCCTTGGAAGACAACAAACGCATAACTATTTTTTCACCATGAGTGATTGGTACCACTGAGACTCTAATGTCTACTTTTTCCCCTTCTACTTGAGTAATAATTTTACCATCCTGAGCCGCTCGACTTTCGTCTGTTCTCATCTTGGATAAAATCTTTATCCTAGTAACAATAATATCTAAAATATTTCTAGGCAAACGAAGCACATCATATAAAATACCGTCGATCCTAAAACGGACAATGATTTCTTTTTCTGCTGGCTCAACATGAATATCAGAAGCGTGATTGGTGTAAGCATAGCTAAACAAATCATCCACCAAACGAACTACCGAAATGCTCTCAGCCTTGGCACCCTGTGCCTTTATAGCCTGCTTTTGAATACTAGAAGCATATTCTTGTTGGATAGTCTTACGATACAAACCAAAATTATTTTCTATGTCATATTCTGTTGCATAATATGGCACTACTACGTCACCAACTTTCTTTTCTACAGCTTTGATCATGGAATAATCAAAGGGATTGCTCATTGCTACCTTGATGCCCTCTTCATCTCGTTTGAAAATAAGCATTTTTTGTTTACGAGCTACGATCTCTGGCAAAAGCTGCAAAGCGTCTGCTTGAATTTTTTCCTTGCTTAGATTAACAAATTTAAAATGCAAAGAATTAGCAATTAATTGACCAATCTCTTCCGATTTAATCAAGTTTTGTTTGATCAAGAAAGTAATAAAATCTTTTTGGCTATCTTGAGCTGTCTTAAGAGCGGTATCCAAAACACTAGACTCAATCAAGCCTATTTTGCTAATTATATTATGTACCTTGGCATCGGAAATAATTTGCGACATATTTTTATCCCGCACCTTTTGGCGCGAATTAATTATAAATTCTTTACCCTACCCCACAAAAGGTGCAGAGTTTATTTATCAATTTGTTCTATCGGTTCATTAATTTGTGAATGAGACTGATCATTGGGTGGCCCAATCACTGAAGTGTCACTATGATTATTAGCTACCCTTGCTTTTTTACTTTGAGTCTTAGAATTTAAATATTGACTTACTTTATCAACTATTGTTGCCAAGGTAACATCGTCCTTTACTAAGTAATCAACTGCCCCCAAATCTAAACCTTTTTTAACATCGTCCTTTTGTCCTAAATTGGATAAAATGAGTACCGGGATATCCTTGGTAGCTGGATTTTTTTGTAGCTCAGTCAAAACTTCAAAACCACTCTTCTTTGGCATAATCATATCCAAAATAATCAAATCTGGATCACTGATTTGTGCTTTTTCCAAACCCTCCTCACCATCAGCCGCTAGAATTACCTCATAACCATGCTCACCTAACTCGGCTTGATAAACTTTGCGCAAAAAAGTATCGTCATCAATAAACAAAATTTTTGCTTTTACTTCTGCCATATTATTTTACTAAGTTATTTATATCTAAAATCAAAACCGGCAAACCTTCATCAGAAACAGCTACGCCCTTTAAGTAATCCAGATTCTTCAACACCTGAGGTGTATTTTTGGCAATTAATTCCCGTTCGTTTATGTTACTAAAAATAGGTAAGGCTAATTTCTCACCTTTGTACTTTATAATAGCTATATATTTTGACAGGGCTGCTATTTTTGGTAAATTCATTTCTTTTGGCAAAGCCGTCATCTTGTATCTAGCTTTATCGTGCACAAAAATTTTTGTTTTATTAAAATCTCTCACTTCGGGCAATTTTATTATCCTGTCAATAAAAGAAAGTGGAATTGCCAAGGTGTAATCTGCAATCTTAAAAGTTAGACCCCTAAATACTGACAACGGCAAAGGTAGCTTAATGCTAAAGGTTGCTCCTTTACCAGACTTACTCTCGACTAACATATCTCCGTCTAGGCTTTCAACCTTAGCCTTGACCAAGCTAAGCCCTACTCCTCGACCAGAACTAATACTAACGCTTTTACCTCTAGAAATACCAGCTTTAAATATTAAATTTTTTATTTCTGAGACTGTTAATTTTTTGGCAGCCACTCGGCTAATAATTTTGTTTTTAACTGCCATATCCATGATTTCTTGCCAATCAATACCTTGGCCATTGTCTTTGACTACTATCTTCATTTGATCATTGTCTAGTGAAACCACTACCTCAATTCGACCATTCTTTTGCTCTCGAGTGATGCCATGAGCTACGGCATTTTTCAACAGCTGGATTAATATTTCTATGAGTTCATCTAAAATAGCCTTATCTAAAGACAAGTCATTATCCTCTATCACCAAATCAACATTCTTTCCTTCATCTTTGGCAATCTCCCTAACTAGATAAGGCAAAGAAGAAAAAATCTGAGCCAAGGGCACAATTCTAATTTTTTCTAATTCACGTCGCAGGTCATTGACAATCCTGTCAGCATTTACTGATAGTGACAACAACTTGGCTTTACCCAAGCTTTTGACAATAGACTTTGTCTCCATAACATTGACCAAAAGATCGTCAGACATATCATAAAGTCGATTAAGATTTTCTACTGGTACAGAAATTTCTGCAACTGTTGGTATACTACCCAAAAGATGTTTCTCTTGCCGATAAACATTCTTGGTTTTTATTTTTTTGCCTTGTTTCCTTTGTTTGAGGCCCCCTACAAGCAAATTTATCTGTTTAGTTAAATTTATTTCTCGATTATTTTTTTTGATAGATTTAAGATTGTTATCAAAAACTTCTATGGTATCGATAAATAATTCTAAAATATTTTTATCAATCATTAATCTTTGCTGGAAAGCAGCGTCAATTATACTTTCCATAGCATGAAACAGATTAACTGTTTTTTTATAAGCCATAGTAGCAGCCGCACCCTTCATGGAGTGAATCAAACGAAAAATATTTTCAATCAAATTCTGATTGTCCGGACTTCTTTCTAAAGACAAAAACAGGTTAGTCAGCTTATTTAACTGATCTTTGCTAGTAGAAATATATAAATCTTTGTATTTGGCACTAACCATAAATTTTGACTTGCTCCCACAAATTTTCTAAATCTAAAATATAAACCTTGCGTTTATTGACCTTTATATACTTATTAAATTTCTTTTTACTACGATCAGTAAAAACTTGTTTTACTCTGATAGTATTGTCACCGTCATCAACCTCTAGGCCATAATAATCCCCCTGATAGTCAAAGAGTAGGCAATTCTTACTACGAATACGCTTTACTCTTAAATCCAAAATTTTGGCTGTGTCCAATAAAGTAATTATTTTTCCACCATGGTAAACCAAGCCCAAAACATTTTCTGGAGCACCAGGAATCAAAGTAATAGCCTCACAAGCAATAAACTGACTAGTTGGCAAAAGTGGCAACGCCCAAAGCTCATCAGCTAAATGAAATAATGTAAATTTGTATATCTTAACTGGCATAATCACTTTTATCACCAACTAAATTATTTAGATTGTCTGTTACTTTGTTTAAAACGGCAGAAGATTTATTTAAAGAATTTATGACCACTAGTTGTTTATGAATTATTTTAGTGATATCATCGGCATTATCCACCAAAGACTTGGCAGATTTATTGAAGCCCAAAATCATAGAATTTATCTTATCAGCATCTTGATGAGTATCTTCGGTCTCCTGACTAATAACCTGTGTGCTTTTAGCAATACTACCAACATTACCAACAATTTTATTCAAAAAATTAATAGTCTGCCCCACTATTTGGATACTTTTATTAGTTTCCTGCCATTCATAGACACTTGATTGTTTGGCTTGTTTAATTTGGCGACTCATATCAGCCACCAAGGCCTGGATACTACTAGCTGCTTGTTGACTAGTTATGTTAAGCTCTCTAATCTGAGATACTAGACTAGAAAATTGTTCACCAAAAGCTGTTTTATTGGCCTCAATAGAAACATTGAGACTCAAGAACTTTGCTGTATCGGCTAAGACCTCTACTCGCTTGGTAATATCAGCTACTTTATCAGCATAAGCATCCAAAGCTTGGCTCAATTTCTGATTCTCTGTTACCAAATGTTTTACTGCTACTAAACTATCTAAAGCCGCTTGAGACTTATCACCACTTTCACTAGCTAACTTGTCTATATTAGCCGTACTCTGAGCAGAACTCTTGGTCTTGATGGCAATTTGATTGAGAGACTTAACAATTTGAGCCACTGCTTTTTGGCCAGTCTTTAGACCTTTTTGTTGATCTTGGCTATTGAGCAATAAATCCTGAGAAATATCACTATCATTTTGACTAATATCAGACAAATTTTGTACTGACTTTGACAAGTCATCAACTACTTTCAATAGTTCATTGAGAGCTAGCTGGATTGGTCTGGTGACTACCCGAGAAAGAAAACGAGTGGCAATCAAAGATAGAAAAAACACAAAAGCCAAAGATATAAAAATCCCAAGCATGATACTCCTCATGGTTTCTGGATTGTTTAGGAGTTGAGTAGAGTTCGGGTCACTTGAATAAACAACAATAAATAAAATTAACAACGGTAAAATAGATACCAAAACAAACCAGGAAATAAACTTCAGGTAAATTTTTGTTTCTGCTATTTTCACTTATTTCCTATCTATTTTTATTTTTTATGTTAATAAATTATAACATATTTTGGCACTAAAAACAAAATCCCGTTTCTAGTAAATCTAGAAGCGGGATCTGATATAAAATTCTAAAACTTATGGCAAGTATTCTTTGACCAAATCTATTATTTCCTGATCTTGATTACCCTCAGCCTGAGTCAAAACTAAACGTAGACGATCAATCTCTGAGCCTTCAAAATCTACACCAAATGTTTTTTGATTAATAGCCTTAATTTTCTCTAGACTATCTCTCAAATCTTCTATATTAGAATCGTAGAGACTGATACCGAAACTAGTCCAGTAACCTAACTTGGCCCAAGGAGCTGTTTCTTTCAAGTCATTTGCTACATCTCTGGCCGAAGCCAAGTCTCCTATTCTTAAATAGGCTGTGCTCAACTGATTTAGAAGGTCGGGACGATTAGGGGCGATGTTTCTCAGGCTAGTCAGTAAACTAATATCCTCTATAGCATAGTTAGGATTTACGCCGGTTGCTCTTTCATAAAAATAAGATAAAAACAAACCGAGTCGAACATCCTCTGGATTTTCATAATATAGTTCTTCTAAAAATTCTTCTGTTTGATTAAAATATTTTGTCTTAATATCATCTGGCACACTAGAACTGGTCAAAACATTGCTAGCCATTCTAGAAATAACCTCTGCCTTCTCAGTATTACCTAAGGCAGACATATTCACTGACTCACGCCAAGTATTGAGAGCCACATTAAAATCACTTCGGCCCCTGGCCTCGCTAATCATCTTACTAGATTCCAGTAGCAAGGTATTACTTCGGTATGGTCGCCAAATCATAGTAAAAATAAGCACACCTACCAAAATAACTATCAGTGGTATATAGATGTAGTATTTCTGCTTACTTCCAAGAAAGTGTGGCAAACGCCATTTTTTCTTAGTGCCTAAACTAAATAAATAAGCTATTATCAAATAAAAAGTTATGTTAATATTTAAACTATCAAATATAAACAAATCTTGGAATAAAAATCCCAAAAGAAAAGCTATCCAGAAAAAGCTAAAAAACCATTCTTTCTGTTTTTTTGCTTTTTTATAAAGGTAAAATATAAGGTAAGCAAAAATAGCTAGATATAGACCTAAACCTAGAATCCCTCCTTGGATCAAATGCTGGAGCAAAACGTTATGTGGTCGATCAAACCAAATCTCAGAACCAACATGTTGATATATTTCTGGTGGAAAGTACTGATTGAAGACGTGTCTAAAGTTTTCTTCTCCCCAACCCAAAATTGGCTTTTCTTTGACCGACTGAATAGTACTGCCCCAAATGTGCCAACGAGAATGTATGGTAGTGTCCTGCCAGGACATACTAGTAAACTTGTTGAGAAAATATGAATCCTTTACCCAGGTATTATCCTTTTGCTGGTACACTAAAGCAACAAAAGCCAATGCTAAAACCAAAAGTCCAACAACCAAATAATACCACTTATCTCTTTTCTTACGATTAAACCAAAGATAAAATATGGTCAATAAAAATCCGAAAACAGCTAGGCCCAAGAAAGCCCCTCTAGTTTGACTAATTACCAGGGCAGTCACAAAAAACACAACACTGGCTCCGTACCAAAGATAGACCCATGACCAAGATCTTTTTTTGAGATATTGGATAAACAAAAGATATAAGGCAACAACTGAATTCAAAAACATATACGCACCTACATAGGCTGCATTGCCTAAAGTAGAAGTAGCTCTAATACCACCATGTGACTCTGCTATAAATGATAGATCCAACCTTTGACCAATGGCCATCAGTGAAGCTACCCAGGCTGGTATCAAAGCAAAATTAAATAGTAGGTGCCAATCTTTTTTCTCTCTCATCAAACCCAGAAGGACAAAGATATAAATGAAAATATAATACCACCCCACTAGACCGTCCATTCTTTCAAAATTGCTCCAAAAACTAAAAGTAAAATTACCACCAAGTATACTAGAAATCGTCAAAGAAAGAATAAACAAGAATATAATAACTAGGCCCTTATTAAAACGAAATTTGTATTTTGAATTGCTGAGCCAGAGCCACAAATAGATTCCCAGAAGGACATTGACAATCAAACGAAACATTAAGTTTCTAGGCACAATATATGGAAAATAAAATGTATCAACAGTTACCAAAGGAGCAAACAAAATCACTAGTAGCAATATTTTCCCTACCAACACCAAATAGTCATCAGCTGTTTTTAGGCTCTGAAAATAAGCTTTTATTTTTCGTAAAATTTTCATATTTCTATTATTTATTAGGCTTTACTAAGACGAAGATATTATCTCTTACATTTATAGGAATGGCAAGCTTTCTCCATATTGGTTTATCAAAAAATACCGATAAAACCTTGAAAAAACCTATTCCCTTAGAATTATGGAAAATATGGAAAATATAAGGTAAAGAAAATTTCTTACCTATTTTCTTTTTGGCAATTACCTCAAAACCAGCTTGGGTAAACAAATCTTCTAGATTTTTGTAGGTATAATACATTAAGTGTTCCGGTGGCACGATGAGTTGCCAGCGCTTACCCAAAATTTTGGCCCACAGACTACCACGGTCAATTGTATTGACTGCCAGGACACTATCTTCACTCATCATTGATCTAAGTTTTTTTAGATAGGTCAATGGATCTGGCAAGTGCTCAAGTACATCCCACATAGTCACTAGATCAAACTTATCGTCAGTCTCGACTGATTCCAGATCTTTGCCAGCCCAAGCTTGATGACCTTTGTCGTGAGCTAGTTTGCTAGCATACTCCGATATATCTATACCATAAGTTTGCCAGCCCTTGGTTTTGGCTAGATCCAAAAAATAACCAGTAGCTGAACCAATATCAAAAATTCTTCTGCCCGGAACTAACTTAGCAAAAGAATCTAGGTGTTTGAGAAAAATCTCTCGCATCATTTCTTTGTCTTGATCATAGTCAGTATAACCAAACTTATGATCTTGATCATCTTTATGAAAATAATTCTTAGAATAAACATCGTCTAATATATTTGGTACCGGCCAAACAAAAACTAGATCACATTGCTGACAACGATGTAAATCATAACCATTTTTTTGACAAAAGAGTCTATGTTTTTCTCCCCGGCAAATAGGACAAACTATTTTTTCCATAATCGTTTCAAAAACAGCCGCCAGGGAGCTCTAATTCCTTCGGAAATTATCTGATTGGAAATTTTTGACTCACCTTCACGACGACTAGCAAAAATTATCGGGACTTCTTTGACTCGTGCTCTATATTTGTGTATGAGATAAAATTTTAACTCAATCAAAAAAGAATAACCAGCTGAACCGAAGTCAGAAAAATCCAGCTTTTGTAAGTAAGGCCGACTAATACACATAAAGCCAGCCGTAAAATCATTAATTGGCAGCCCAGTCAAAATCTTGGCATAAGTATTTCCAAAGCTACTTAATTTTTTGCGCCAAAACTCCCAATCAGCTACTCCGCCACCTTTGACGTAGCGAGAACCAATTATCAAATCATAATTATCATTATTGGCTAAAAAATCTTTTAAATATTTTGGTTGATGAGAGCCATCTGCATCCATGGTGATGACTGAACGTACTTCAGGATCAACCATCACCTGCTTCATGGCAGTGATGTAGGCATTGCCCAGGCCATCTTTAATTTTTCTCTCTAAAATAAATAAGTTTGGATACTTAGCCATTAATTCCTTGACTACTTCGGCAGTTTTATCTGGTGAGCTATCATCGATTACCAAAATGTTTATATCTGGTAAAATGTCAAAAATTTCTGGAATAATTACCTTAACATTATCTCTTTCATTGTAAGTCGGGAGTAAAATTACGTCTTTCATATCTTGGCTAAAAATAAAAAAAATCTTAAATATTTTTGTCTAAAACTAGTTAAAATATTTGACAAAAGTAGGTTGTTCTTATTATAATATAAAAAGTAATTTAATTCAACTGAATGAGGAAACTAGTCTTATTTATTGGTGATGTTATTCTACTTTACGCCTCATTAGCCGCCACTCTGTGGCTAAGATACGGCTATCTAGACAGTGAACTATGGCAAGAACATCTAGGTCCATTTTCACTGGTTTTTGCTATTTGGATAATTGTTTTCTTCATCAATCGCCTCTATGAAATAAGGCGAATCAAAAAAGACTTTAAATTTTATGGTCAATTGATCCAAAACCTACTTATCAACGCCCTCTTGGCGGTGCTAATTTTCTATACTATTACTGGACACTTTTCTGATATTAAACCGCAAACCATTTTAGTAGTCTTATTGTTAATCTTCGCCGTGCTATTCTTGCTCTGGCGTAAAATATTTTATCAGATTGTTTCTGGTAAAGCTCTACAAAATAATTTGGCTATTGTTGGCATTAGTCCGGAATCTTTACTATTGGCTGAAGAAATTATTACCAAACCAGAACTAAGTTATAAATTGAACTTAATCGTTAATCCTGATCATTCCGACATACCGGAAAAATTTCAAGTAGTAACTATCATAAAAGATATAACTGATTTAAAAAATCAACTAATCAAAAATAAAATCAATACTGTCGTAGCAGTAAATAATTCTAGTTATAGCCCAGAAGTAGCTCGCTATCTTTTTGAAAGTATTGATCTAAAAATACAATATTTTAATCTGACTGACTTTTATGAAAAAATAACTGGCAAGATTCCCATTACCGCCTTGGAACGCAATTGGTTTTTAGAAAATATCAGCCAAAAAAATAATCAGCTCTTTATTGTGGTCAAAAGAGCTATTGATATTTTGTTTGCCGCATTCTTTGGTCTAATCTCTCTAGTACTCTTACCTTTTATTGTTTTACTTATAAAACTAGAGTCTAAAGGGCCATTAATTTACAAACAAAAAAGAGTTGGCCTTAGCAACAAAGTATTTACTGTCTATAAATTCCGCTCCATGGTACAAAATGCTGAAAAAAATGGAGCTCAGTGGGCCCAAAAAAATGACGCTCGAGTCACCAAAATTGGTAAATTCATGAGAAAAACTAGACTAGACGAAATCCCTCAATTTTGGAATATCATTATTGGCAATATGAGTTTTGTCGGTCCGCGACCAGAACGTCCTGAATTTGTCGAGCAGCTAAAACAAGAAGTGCCTTATTATAATGAAAGACATTTAATCAAACCTGGTCTCAGTGGTTGGGCGCAGATCAATTATCCTTATGGCGCTAGTGTTGAAGATGCCAAACAAAAACTTCAATACGATTTATTTTATATCAAAAATCAATCAACTGCTTTGGACATCTCTATAATCCTCAAAACAATCAATACATTATTTAATATAAGTTTAGGAAGATAAAATGAAAACTGTACTTATAACCGGCGGCGCCGGTTTTATTGGCTCAAATATTGCAGCCGAACTACTCAAGCGTGACTATCAAGTAAAAGTACTTGATAATTTAAGCACTGGTCATTTAGAAAACTTAGATCCAATAAAAGATAAAATAAAATTTATCAAAGGCGATATCAATGATTTTGATCTCTTGAAAAAAGAATTGACCGATGTAGCTTTTGTCCTTCATCAAGCCGCCCTACCATCAGTACCCCGCTCTATTGATTCTCCACTAGATAGCCATTACAACAACTCTACTGGCCTGGTAACGCTCCTGGAGGCTGCTAAGCAGTCTGGCGTAAAAAGAGTTGTTTGTGCCTCCTCATCATCAGTCTATGGCGATGCCAAGGAAGAATACAAATCAGAAGACTTACCAAATGTACCCCTATCTCCTTACGCAGTTGCTAAAATGATGAATGAACATTATTGTCGAGTATTTTCTCAACTCTATGGCATAGAGACTGTATCTCTTAGATATTTCAATGTCTTTGGGCCAAACCAAGACCCTCAATCTGACTACGCGGCTGTTATACCTCTTTTTATCAAGGCGATTTTAAAAGATCAGCCACCAACCATCTTTGGTGATGGTAGCCAAAGTCGGGACTTTACCTTTGTTCAAAACAACGTTGAGGCCAATATCTTGGCCATGACATCTGATAAAGTTGGCCATGGTGAAGCCATCAATATTGCCTGTGGTAAATCATACACCTTAATAGAACTTGTTGAAGCTATTAATAAAATTTTAGAAAAAAACATCGAACCGGAATTTACCGAAGATCGTGCTGGTGACATCAAACACTCACTAGCTGATATTTCTAAAGCCAATGATTTACTTGGCTACCAAGCCAAGGTTAATTTTGAGGAAGGCCTCAAACAAACCATCGATTGGGTAAAACAAAATGTTTAATAAAATACAAAATTTAGTTTACCGCTTACTCAGAAAAAGCGAGAGCTACACTCATACCGATATGGTCTATTTGGCCAAGGGCGGTTTTTGGTTGACCTTAGGACAATTTATCGCTAGTGGCGCTAGTTTTCTCTTGGCCATTGCCTTTGCCAACTTACTCCCAAAAGAAATTTTTGGTGACTATCGTTACATTCTATCCTTACTCGGAATCCTAACTATCTTTACTCTAACTGGCATCAACACCGCAGTCATTCAGGCGGTTGCTAGAGGTCTAGAGGGTTCATTTTGGCCTAGCTTTACCAGCAAACTCAAGTGGTCCATCTTAGCTAGTATTGGTAGTTTAGGTGTTGCTATATATTACTATTTAAATGGCAATTTAATACTGACTCTTTCTTTTATTCTAGCCAGTATTCTACTGCCACTACTTAGAGCATCTTCTCTGTATCTAGCAATCCTAAATGGACGTAAAGATTTTAAACTAGCAAGCATCTATAGTAGCTATGTCCGTATTCTAGCGACTATTGCTATGATCGTAACCCTATTCTTTACTAACAACATCTTTCTTATACTGATAGCATTTTTTGTACCCGAAACCTTACTCCACTACATCTTTACTTGGGTTTATATAAAAAAACATCCACTCAATGAAGAAAAAGATGACCAGACTATTTCCTATGGTCTAAACCTAAGTGCGATGGATCTTATAAAAACTATCGCCGGACAAGCTGATAAAATACTTATCTATCATTATCTAGGAGCCGCTCAATTGGCTATTTGGGCTTTTACCACCGCTCCAGTCAGTCAGATCAAAAGTGTTTTGATGAATATAAAATCTCTGGCCCTACCAAAACTTACTCAGACTGATGATAAGATTATACAAGTCCATTTTTTGGACAAGCTAAAAAAAGTAGAAATAGTTGTTATATTAATAATTGTTTTATATGCTTTATTTGCCCCATTTTTATACAAAATATTTTTTCCGCAATATCTAGAATCAATCCCTTATACTCAAATATATGTCCTAACCCTACTGTTCTTCCCCCGAACTTTCCTTT